>DAIOVK010000079.1:0-9567 GCA_036759045.1 Kapaibacterium sp. (SeqCode)
TTGTCATGCTATCAGCTTGCTGATAGTATGACTGAAAAGCATAGTTTCGGAATGACAGTGTAAAGTTATGTCATCTCCATTTAAATAAAGGTCTTACTTTATCTGGGGATTCAGAATGCCTTTTTGATTTGCTCTTAATTCAAGCAATTGTGTATAATCTGATTAATTATTCTGATAAATGAAATTGTTCTTGTTTTCTTTTAACTTTTTCATTATTTTTAAGTTTATTTAATTTATAAATTTAAAGATTATTAATTATTATAATAGATAATGGAGCGAATAAATAAGGCAAAGTTGTTGCTTTGGGTTGTGTTAGGTGTTTCTGCTGCTGTGGGTATAACGCGTTTTCTTTTTGGTTTGGGAGTAACAACAAATCTTACTGACAACACTCCCTGGGGCTTTTGGATTGGTTTTGATGTTATGGGTGGAGTAGCTCTTGCTGCTGGCGGCTTCGTAATAGCGGCTGTTAATTATATTTTCGGTAAAAAAGAAATGCACCCAATTGCAAGAGCAGCAATTTTGACTGCATTCCTTGGATACATTGCAGTTGCCGTTGGTTTGCTATTCGATTTAGGATTGCCCTGGAATATCTGGCATATGATTATATACTGGAATCCTCACTCTCCCCTTTTTGAAGTCGGCTGGTGCGTTATGCTTTACCTGACCGTATTAACATTGGAATTTGCTCCTGTTATTCTCGAAAAATACCCAAATATAAAAATTCTGTCTTTCATTCACCGAAAGCTTTTTAAAATCCGTATTCCATTAGTCATTCTTGGAATAATGCTATCCACACTTCATCAATCTTCACTCGGCAGCTTGTTTCTGGCTATGCCGTATCGTCTTCATCCGCTATGGTATTCACCTATTATTCCGGTAATTTTCTTCGTTTCAGCGATTTGCCTCGGACTTATGATGGTTATAGTAGAATCCATTACATCAAGCTATCTATATAAAAAAGTCCCAGAAAAAGAAATTTTAAATAAATTGAGTAAATACACAGTCTTTGGAATTAGCTTTTATATTTTATTAAGATTTGCTGATATTTTAGTTAGAGGGGCTGGTGTATTTTTATTCGATACAAGCTGGGGAACTTCGCTTTTTTGGTTCGAAATGCTCTTTTCTGCTTTTATTCCTATAATTATCTTTACTATTAATAGCTTACGAAAAAAAATATCATTCATTTATTTTGCAGCTTTATCTGGTGTATTGGGAATGGTATTTAACCGCTTAAATGTCGGTGGTTTAACACATCTGAACAATTTATCTGATTTAGGAACATTTTATTTTCCTGCATGGACTGAACTTGCGATTTCTGCAGGAGTAGTTTCTGCTGCTATGTTAGTTTTCTTCTATTTTATTGAAAACTATAAAGTTTGGGATGAGAGACCTCAGATTGATGATACTGCACCTGAAATCAAACCAAAATTTAACTCATTTAAAGTTTATATTGGAGAAAGTAAAATTAGAAACCGTTCTAAATTTACTTTTGCATTTATTCTTGCATTTGCATTGGCGTTTGCAATTATTTCCAGCGATAAGATTTATAGCGATGGCTTTGAACGAATTGAAGTGAAAAAGGCACGCGGAGGCGATACTCTTTTAATTGATGGAAACAGAGATGGCTATGGCGTTAGTTTCGCTCATAAATTTCATTCTGATTCAATAAAAATACAATGCTACACCTGTCATCACTTAAACAAGCCATTGGATAAAAACTCAGAGTGTTACGAGTGTCATAACGAAATGTACACTGAAAGCGATGTTTTTAAACACGACTGGCATTCTTCCAAAGAAGGGGCAAACCTTGATTGTTTTAAATGCCATAGCAAAACAGTAAGCAAGGGTGTGGATTTCAAGAATCAGCCAGAGAAAATCTCATCTGCCTGCCTGAAATGCCACAATGATATGTTTCCTCAAGAATCGCAAACAAAGCAAATAAAATCTTATAAAACATATTCTTATGTTGATGCAATGCACTATTCCTGTATAAAGTGCCATAAAGAAAGTTTATCTAAAGACGAAGAATTGCGAAAGCTAAATCCAAATATTGCCCAATGCTCTAATTGTCATAAGAATATAAATATTACACAAAATTATAATAAGTTTGCAAAACAAAAGGAATACAACCGGTTTTTAGTTATTCCCTTTTTAGATAATTGAAAATTGAAAATTGAAAATTGAAAATTGATAATTAGGTTATTGGGTTATTTGTGGTTGATGTAAAAAAATATCCCGTAGGGATTAAATATTTGTAACAAGAATAATCTTTAACTGTGCTTATCCCGTAGAGATTAAATACTAAGGCATAATGTAACTTTCGCAAAACTCCGAGAAACTTTACGAAAGTATTTAATCTGTATTATTTAACTCCTTCCCAAGTTGCACTTGGGAAGGAATCTTTCTTTAAAGTTATACTTTCAAATTATTGGATTATTGGAATACAAAGAGAATTCCTTTTATGCTTTTTAATTGAAGTTCTAAATAGAAATAAAGTAAAACTTTTATGAAAACACCCTTCCCAAGTGCAACTTGGGAAGGAGGATTTATTGTTTTTTTAATTTGTCATGCTATCAACTTGTTGATAGTATGACTGAAAAAGCTCTGTTCCTGAATCTCAAGTTATGTGTTAGCAATTAGTTGTGAGGTTCCGCACTTCGTTACCAATGACATCTTTACTTGTCATTCTGGCGTATGCCAGAATCCATCTTGCTTTTTTGTTATTTGAAAAAAATACTAATGACTAATAACTAATGACATATAAAAACTATTTTTTAAGATAGATTCTGACATTCGTCAGAATGACACATTTTGTCATCTCCATTTAAATAAAGCACTTGCTTTATCTGGGGGTTCGAAATGACAAGACTGAGAAATAACAAACTGCGAGGCATCAGTAGTTCTAAATTTTAATGATTTAAAAAATTTAATTTTTGATTCAAATGAAAACATATTTATTTTTAATTTTTATAGTTTTATTAAGTTCCTGCAGCACTACTGTTTGGCAACTTCAGACTGAATGTGAAAGCAATACAGAAGAAGTATTTAAGCATATATCTGTTGCCTTATTTCAGGAAAATTTTATTATCAAAGAAAGTAATGTTTCTTTAGGATATTTAATTGCAGAACATTCACTAGGAAAAAGTGGATTTTTAAATAGAGAAGTCGTAATCAGATATTGGATATTTCAGGTAAACAATGAAAAAATATTAGCAAAAGCAAAAGAGGTTTATACTTCTTATGATGACAATGGAAGTATTTCAGACGTTAAAGAAAAATATTATAATGATGAAACGTCTATAAAAGATACGTGGTATTGGACAGTAAGAAACAAATTAGAAAATATTTGCATGAATAAAGTTTATTTTTACAAAAGTGAGTCCAATTGATTAATTACAAATTCAACTAACGCAATTAACTACTGGGTAGTAATTTTGTAAAAGACTTATTATACTGTGTCATTATAAAAAAAGACTTTTTTAAATGGAAATGACACATTTTAACTTTCGCAAAGTTAAGAAACATGACGAAAGTATAAAATCTTCTTACTTTCAGAACTCTTGACCCCTCGTAGCTTGCTATTGCGCAATTAATATAGTTCTGATATTAATAAAATGAAATATTATAAGTGACCATACTTATAACTCCTAAATAAATCATGGAGTTATTCTAATAATTAGAGTAACTCCATAATTTATTATGGAGAGTAACTGCGAAATCATTTATTAGCGAGGTACTCCTCCTAACTTCTTTATTTTAGTTATGTGTCAGGAAATCTGGGTTTGAGTTAACTAAAAGTTTAAATTAAATAAAATAATCATTTCACATTTAAATTCTTTTCATTATTTTTGAATTGTGATAAAAAATTAATAGAAAATATATACTAAAACCCATTTTAATACATAATAGAATTTGAACTATCAAATAAATTAAAACAACTATGATAAACAAAGAAGATATTGAAAAGATTAAAAACTCTATTGTCGAATCATTTAATCCGGAAAAAATCATTCTTTATGGCTCTTATGCTTATGGTAATCCAAATAATCAATCTGATATTGATTTGCTAATTGTTATGCCTTTTGAAGGACGAAGTTCAAAAGTTGTTTTAGAAATTTGGAATAAGATTAAACCAGATTTTTCTATTGATTTGATAGTTAGAACACCAGATGATTTTCAAAGAAGATACATTGAAGGAGACCCTTTAATTGGAGATGCTGTTGATAAAGGAAAGGTGCTGTATGAACGCTGTAGTTAAAGAATGGATTGCAAAAGTTGAAGAAGACTGGAGAGTTGCAAACCGTGAATTCCAAATAACAAATGAACCGGCTTATGCAATAGTATGTTATCACTCTCAGCAATGTGCCGAAAAATATATGAAAGCACTTCTTATTTCACACAATATAAGGCCTGAATATACTCTTGATTTGATTAAGTTAAGTTTGAAAATATCAGAAATTATTATTTATTGGGATTTTGATAAAGACAAATTATATTTTCTAAACAATGGTGGAACGCATTATAGATATCCCGGTGAAACAGCATATTTTGAAGATGCTGAGTATTGTTTAGAAATCTGCAATCAAATAAAAAATAAATTTGCAATACTTTTATCTAATTAGAATAATTATCAGGTATATATCCAGAACTCTAACCCCCATAATGAAAATAAAGGAGTTAGGAGATTTACTCGTAAATAACAATTACGCAAATTATCCAGTGAAAGTGTCATTCTGAAAGGAAGTGAAGAATCTCAAACTCTGTGGTAGCAAGACTTGTGAGATTCTTCATAACGCTTCAGAATGACAAGAGAAAATGAATTTTTAGAATTCATCTAAATTAAAATGAATAAAACTGTTTATTGAATAACATTCTTATAAATTAATTTTTTTCAAAAGGAAAATATATGCAATTCATTGATTTAAAAAGCCAGTATCTTAGAATAAAAGATATGGTTAGCAACAATATTCAAACTGTTCTCAATAGTGGACAATATATAATGGGTGCGGAAATCTCGCAATTAGAAAAGGAACTAAGCGTTTATGTTGGAGTGAAACATTGTTTATCCTGTGCTTCAGGGACAGATGCCTTACTAATTCCACTAATGGCTTGGGGAATAGGAGAGGGCGATGCTGTTTTCACTACTCCCTTTACATTTATAGCAACTGCTGAGGTGATTAGTTTAGTAGGTGCTACCCCAATATTTGTTGATATTGACCGCGATACTTTTAATATTAATCCAGAGCTTTTAGATGAAGCAATACAAAAAGTTAAAAATGAAAGAAAATTGAATACAAAAGCAATTATTCCAGTAGATTTATTTGGCTTATGTGCAAATTACAGCAGAATAAATGAAATCGCTAAAAAACACAATTTAATAGTTCTTGAAGATGCTGCCCAAGCATTTGGAGCTGTTCAAAATGGCAAAAAATCCTGTAGTTTTGGAACTGCAGCAGCAACTTCTTTCTTCCCTGCAAAACCACTCGGTTGCTATGGCGATGGCGGTGCTGTTTTTACCGATGACGATAATTTAATTGAAATAATGAAATCTATTCGTATCCACGGGCAGGGTAGTGATAAATACGAAAATGTAAGAATTGGTTTAAATGGTAGAATGGATACAATTCAGGCAGCGGTTTTGCTTGCTAAGCTTACTATTTTTGATGAAGAAATTGAGTTAAGAAACATAATCGCAAAGCGTTACAATGAATTATTAAAAGATAAGCTGGTTGTTCCATTTACTCCTGAAGATAACATTTCTGTTTGGGCTCAATACTCCGTTTTAGCAAAATCTTCAGAAGAACGCCAGAAAATCCAAGATGCCCTAAAACAAAAAGGCATTCCAACAGCTATTTACTATCCGATTCCATTGCATTTACAAAAAGCATACAGCTATTTAAATTACAAGCAAGGTGATTTTCCGGTTAGCGAAGAAATTGCTAAAAGAGTTTTTAGCTTACCAATGCACCCATATTTAACTGAAGAAGAACAGAAGAATATTTGTAATGCAATTGCATAATTTCAGATTAAAACCAAATAAACGAAGACGTTTACTTTTTGGAATATGAACTATACAAGAAAAAGCCATACCATCAACAAGTTGATAGTATGGCTTGCTTCTTATTTATTTAATTTCTCTGAAAGTAAAACATCTTCGTTTATAAATGCCTTATAATGACAGTGTTAAATATGTTATCTATATTTAATAAATCACTAGCTTTATCTTGAAAGATTACCAATGACATCTTTACTTGTCATTCTGGCGTATGCCGGAATCCATCTTGCTTTTTAGTCATTAGTCATTCGTAATTCGTTGATAGTAAAAATACTAATGACTTAAAAATGTAAATTAACCCACGGGTTAATCCGTGGGTTAATTATAAAGATGGATTCTGTGATACGCCAGAATGACAATTTTAGATGTCATTGGTAATGAAGTGAGAAACCTCACAAATCATTGTTACCATAGAGTTTAAGATTCTTCACTGCGCTTTGGAATGACAGACAAACATAAAAATGTCTTTGTTAAATATAGAAATACTTTTTTAAAAATTAAAAATATAAAATTTCTTTATTATTAGGAGTGATTATGAAAAAAAAAAAATTTCGATTATTGGATTATTTCTATTTTTATTATTCTGTTTGCAATTAAATGCACAAAGAATTTGCCAGTGGGCAGAAAAAATAGATATTACTAACAGTGGTGTATCTTATAGTGTAGCAGTTGATAAAAATGGAAACGTGTATGCTACTGGTTATTTTTATGAAGATACTGTTACATTTAATAATGGTATTAAACTTATAAGTTCTGGAAGTTATGATGGCTATATTGCAAAATATAATAATGAAGGGAGCTGTCAATGGGCAGAAAAAATTGCTGGTTCTGCTTCTGATTTCGTTTGGAGTATTGCAGTTGATGATTACGAAAATGTTTTTGTTTCTGGGAATTTTGAATCACAGGAATTATATTTTAATAATGGAATAATGCTAAATAAGATTGATACTTTACAACAAGATGCTTATTATGCAAAGTATAATTCTGAAGGGATTTGCCAATGGGCTAAAATAATTACTGGTAATGGATCTGTAGATGTAGGCGGTATATCAGTTGATAATTATGGATATATATATATTGCAGGTAATTTCTTTTGTCCAATATTAAGCATTAATAATAATATCGAATTAATAAATAGTGGCTGTGAAGATGCATTTATTTCTAAATTCGATTCAGATGGTATTTGCCAGTGGGCAAAAAAAATTGCAGGTAGTGGTTATGATGTATTAAAAAAAATTATTTTAGATAAATTTTCTAACATTTATGTAACAGGATATTTTGATAGCTATGAACTTGATTTTAATAACAATATTACTTTAGATAATAATAATAACAATAATGACGGGTTCATTGCAAAATACAATGCTGAAGGAATTTGTCAGTGGGCTGAAAAATTTGATGGTAATAATGATGACTATGCCTGGAATTTAGCATTAGAAGAAAATATAATTTATGAATGTAATAATAATTCTTTAAATAATTCAGAACCAAATATTTGGGTTACAGGACGCTTCAAGTCAGAAGTACTTAATTTTAACAATGGAATAGCATTGAGTAATAGTGGAGCCGAAGATGCTTTCTTTGCAAAATATAGTCCGAGAGGTGTTTGTTTATTAGCTGATAAAATTGCTGGCTCAAGTGATGATTTTACAGCAGGAATTATGATTGATAATAATAAGAATGTATATATAGCAGGCGATTTCTCTTCTCCGATTTTATATTTTAATAATGATATTTCTTTAAATAATTGTGGCTCTGAAAATACTTCTGATATATTTTTGGCGAAATATGATATTAATGGTAATTGTAAGTGGGCAGAATTGATTTCTGGTTCTCTTAATGATAATGCTCATGGTATAACAATAGATGAACATTCAAATATTTATATTGCAGGTGATTTTCAATCAAATCTCCTGAATTTTAATAATGGTATTTCAATTACTTCAAACTCTACAGAAAATAACTACAATGGATATATAACAAAGTATTCTAATGAAAGTTCAATCGAAGATGAAAATTCAACAAAAAACTCTTTTTCTGTTTTTCCAAATCCAGTTCAAAGTATTGCAACAATTAACTGCAATTTCCCTAATTCAGATAATTTTAAACTATCTATAACAAATTTAGTCGGAGAAAGAGTAAAAGAAGTTGCTCTTTTCAATACAACTAATAACCAGATAAATCTTTCTGATTTATCAAGTGGTGTTTATATTTTTACAATTAGCGGAAATGGCTTTTCAGAAAGTAAGATTGTAAGTGTAATAAAATAAGTAGTTTTCCATCAGAATTTGAAGCAAGTCATACCATCAACAAGATAATAGTATGACTATAAATGTTATGATGTAATTCATCACTTTCATTTCGAAAGGAGAAATAAGTTATTTTTACAACAGGGTTTGCATTAAAAATGAAGATGTCTTACATCTTCGAGATGTATCATCTGGGAAAAAAATGCTTTAAGTTTTTAGGTGATTGTAGAGATGTCATTGATAACTAAGTAAGGAATGGAAAAAATAGTTTATTTTAGCTAGTGATTCTGAATAAAATTTATTAGAAAATCAATTAAAACTTTGATTTAATCAAGGAATTTATTAAATTTATTTTATTTAAAATTAAAGGTAAAATAATGAATAAAAAAATACTTTATGCAGTTATCCTTGTTCTTTTATCGGTAAATACTTTTGCCAAGGAACCAAATTGTATTTCAGACAATTCTAAGAAAAATTTAAAACTCAATCCTGTTGAAATGCAAAGCAGCAAGCATTCTTTCGATAAATCAAAATTAGGAATTACAAACAGCAATGATTTTTTCAGGGAATTAATACCGGTTGGACAAGCTGAAGTGTATAATCCACTAAAAAATACAAGTAATTTCAAATTATCAGATTTGTTCCTTTCAGATGAGGAAATGATTTTTAAAGACTCAGTTTTTTTACAAAAACTTTTGCCAGCAGGTCAAAATCTTGGTATTAAACTTAACGTAGAAACAAAAAAATTAGAAGTTGTTACGCCATACAACAACCTCTCAGAAGAAGCAAAAGCAGCTATACAAAAATCTCCTAAGTGGATTAGAGTTGAATTAGAGAATACATTTTCACTTCTCAATCAAAATCGTCAGATTGAATTAGCAAATATGATTAATAATGCAATCGACCCATACATTGATGAAATAGCTTATGCGATTGCATATTCTTCAAGTGTTTATTTGAATGGTTCGTATTGTTATCCCCAGATGTTTTTGGATAATGCTACTGAGATTTATTCTCACGATGCTGATTTGAATTACGTTGATATCGTTGATTACGGAACATCAACTACTGATAACGATTATTATACTACTTTAAAGTATTATAAAATTGATGCAAATAACAATAAAATCCAAATTGAAGTTCCAAGAGAAATTTATTATGAATACGTTGTCCATCCAAAAATAACTGATGAAATTCCAGCTTATATTGACTCACAGGCAGTTGAACATAATCCAAATGGTTCTCATACACTTAACATTACTG
>DAIOVK010000080.1:0-9500 GCA_036759045.1 Kapaibacterium sp. (SeqCode)
ATCTATCTTAAAAATTAGTTTTTATTGGTCATTAGTCATTTGTTATTAGTCATTATTATTTTTACTAATAACTAATGACCAATGACGAATAACTAAAAAGTAAGATGGATTCTGGCATACGCCAGAATGACAGTAAAAGATGTCATTGGCAAGCGTAGCGAGAAATCTCAAACTCTGTGGTAACAATGACTTGTGAGATTCCTCACTTCGTTGCCAATGACATCTTTTTCCAGTCATACTATCAGCAAGCTGATAGCATGACTTTAGATTTCTTTTTCACTTTCGCACGAGTTTCCCAACTTTGCGAAAGTTTTAGTGTTAAAAATAAATTATGAGATTCCTCACTTCGATTGCCAATGACATCTTAGTTTTAAACTTTACAAAAGTTAAGAAACTTTTGCAAAGTAAGAAGATTTCTTCTACTTTTGTAAAGTTTCCCAACTTTGCAAAAGTTTAGAATTATGTCATCACTATTAAAATAAAGGTCTTCCCTTATCAGTGGGTTCGGAATGACATAAGATAGTAAGTCTTTTAACGAATTACTACAGTAATCGCTCTAAATTACTTGTAATCTAAATATTTCGTTTTCTACAAAAATTTCATCAAACACTAAAATATTTATAATTTCGTATTAATATGTTAATGTATTTTTTCTTTACTTTTCGGAGTTCTAAATGAAGAAAATTGGGCTTTTGTATGGAATGGAAAAGAGTTTTCCGGAAGCAGTTTTAAACTATATCAATGACATTGGAAGCGGAAAAGTCGTTGCCGAATTTGTAAAAATTGGACCTTGCTGCTACGATTCAATAGCTGAATATGATGTAATATTCGACTTAGTTTCGAATGAAGTCCCATTTTATCGTTCTTTGCTGAAACATTTTGCAATCAATAATGTGAAAATAGTAAATAATCCTTTCTTTTCTTCTGAAGATGATGAATTTTTGCATAATTCACTTGCAAAACTCAACTCTTTTCCGGTTCCTAAAACTGTCATTTTACCATCAAAAGAACATCCTTACGGTACTTGCTCTGAAACATTCCAAAATTTAATATATCCGATTGACTGGAACAAAATCTTTGATTATATCGGTTTTCCTGCAATTATTAAGCCCAATTTCAATACTCCAATGCAAAGTTCATTCAAGATTTATAATATAAATGAATTTTTTGCAGCTTTCGACAATACTGGCAATAATTCAATGGTTTTGCAGGAATGTATTGATTACGATAATTATTTTCGTTGTTTTACAATTGGCAAAAAGCATACAAAGATTACTGATTATAACCCAACGAAACCTCATCATTTGCGCTATACTTCAAACTCATTTGAACTTTCTGAAGAATTGAAAAACAAAATGTTCGAATACTCAATTAATGTATCCACTTTATTCGATTTTGATTTCAATACAATGGAATTTGCAATTAAAGGTAATCAACTTTATATAATAGATTTTCTCAATCAAGCACCTTCCTGCCAGAAAGCGTTTTTGAAAAAAGAAGTATTTGACTGGCTGGTTGAAAAGACTTCAAAAATGTTAATTGAAAAAACAAAACAACGCAAACAGAAGTTTAATTACTTTTTTTCTGTTTAAAAAAAGACATCTCTTTTTTTACTATACAAAACATTACGAAAGTTAAGAAACTTTCGCAAAGTAAAAAGAAATAATACTTTCGTAAAGTTTCTTAACTTTGCGAAAGTTTAAAAAAACTAATCTATCTAAACCTTCTAATCATTATGTCATTCACTTTTTAATAAAGTTCTTCCTTTATTGAGGGGTAGCGGAATGACAAGATAAATTTAATTATTTATTCACCATAATGAGAAAATTAATGTCTTGAAAACAAGCAAAAAAATGCAATCTTTTTTAAATGAATATATTTTCGTTATTTTGTAAATATTATGTTGAAGAATTTTTAATAACTATAACATAATAAGTAAACTTATTAGATTAAAAGAAGATTATATAGATACTATAACAGAAGAATCGAAGAATTTTAATGCAAAAAAGGTTATTCTTTTTGGTTTGGCATTGGAAAATCCTAAAGAATTTAACTATATAGATTTAGCTTGCGATATTCCCGGATTGGATTTTTTTTAATTTGCTACCAAATTAGATGAAAAATTAAAAATTCCTGTTGATGTCATTCCAATTAATGCGCAAGACCCTTTTATAAAAGTAGTTAATAAGTATGGACAGATAATATATGAATCTTAATAAAAAAATGTTATTTGAATAGTTCTATTTTTGAATAAGGATATTATATGAAAACACTAACTTATAAATGCACAGAAGAGCAATTAGTATCTTTTTTAATGCAATTTTCAATGAATGAAATAAGTTCTGTTTTAAAAAAACTTATTAATAAAAAAGTTTATAAACCAATTCAACTTGATGATATTTGTAAGCAAGTTGAATTGCATATAGAAAAAAATAGTATTGATGAAAATACTGTAGCTGAAGGTATTAAATGGGCAAGAAACCAAAAGTAGTTATAGATACAAATGTGTTTATTTCTGGATTTGGATGGAAAGGAAAACCCAAAGAAATACTGATATTATTACAGAGTAATAAAATAAAGAATTTTATTTCAGAAGAAATTTTAAATGAGATAATTGAAGTTTTAAAATATCCAAAATTAAAATTTTCAAACCCTTTTCAATCATAAATAATTGAATTGAATTTATTTTATTATACTCATATTTTATTAAACCTAAACAAAATTTTAGAGTTATAACCAGTGATCCAGATGATAATAAATTTATAGATTGTGCTTTTGCTGCTAAAGCTGATTATATTATTACAGGCGATTCTCATTTATTAAATTTAGGTTCATTTGAGAAATGTAAGATTATAACTCCATTTGATTTTTTGATATTACACAATAATTTGGAGAATATATGAAACTAATGGAAGGAATAAGAGTACTGGATTTGACAAATGTCCTGTCCGGTCCTTTTGCAACATTACATTTAGCTTGGCTTGGAGCTGAAGTTATAAAAATAGAAAATCCCAAAGACGGCGATTTAGCCCGTAAATTGGGCTGTGTTCCAGACTACAATAAGAAACTAATGGGGACATCATTTCTTGCACAAAACGCAAATAAAAAATCTGTAACACTAAATTTGAAACAGGAAAAAGCAAAAGAAATATTTAAAAAATTAGCTGCTACTGCTGATGTGATTGTAGAAAACTTTCGTCCCGGCGTAATGAATCGTCTTGGTATCGGCTATGATGCTTTAAAAGTAATAAATCCACGGCTGGTGTATTGCGCTATTTCCGGTTTTGGTCAAACAGGTCCAGATGCCGATAAACCAGCTTACGACCAAATCATACAAGGATTAAGCGGTGTTATGGCAATCAATGGCGATGAACGTCTTAATCCACTTCGCGCCGGATTTCCACTTTGCGATACAGTTGGAGGACTTAACGCTGCTTTTGCAATCAGCTCTGCACTTTATTACAGAGAAAAAACCGGCGAAGGTCAGTTTATTGATATCGCATTACTTGATTCAGTGATGCCTCTTATGGGTTGGGTAGTTGCTAACCTTATGATTGGAGGACAGCAGCCACAGCTTATGGGTAACGAAAACTTTACTGCTGCTCCATCAGGTGTTTTCAAAACGAAAGACGGATATTTAAATATCGCTGCAAATAAACAGGAACAATGGGAAATGCTCGCTGATATTTTAAATCTTTCTGAATTAAAAGAAGACCCACGTTTCAAAGAACGTGATACTCGTAAAAAAAACAGATACGAACTGAAGCCACTCTTAGATGAAAAGTTGATGGAACAAAATACTGATTACTGGGTAGAAATTTTGAATAAACACGATATCCCATCTGGAGCTATTCTTGATTTAGGAAATGCTCTTTCTGCTCCTCAAATTGAGCATCGAAAAACTTTTGAACAAGTAAACGTAGAAGGAATTGGAGATTTAAAGTTATTCAATATAACCGCAAAATTTGAAAAAACTCCCGGCGGAGTCGAAACCCCTCCTCCACTTCTTTCAGAACATACTGAAGAAATCCTAACTGGTATTGGATATACTTTGGAAGAAATAAAGGAATTTAAAGAAAAGCAAATAGTGTAGATAATTGTTAATTGTTAATTGTTAATTGTTAATTGTTATTGGGTTATTAACTCACCTTACGCAATTCCTCTTTTGAGAAATGAAAAAGTGTTGTGTTGAAATATTTTTTAATCCACTTTTCTTATTCCCCTCTTGAGAGGGGCAGGGGTGTGTTCTTGGTTGTTTATAACAAATCAATTCTGTTTTATAGAATGATAGTTGTAATTAGTATGGTTCTTATTATAATAAATTCGTTTTAATCAAATAAGCCACATAAATAGTTGTTTAAAGGATTACTTCTTATTCTCTAATTCAATATTGGAAAAAGGAATAAGAACACACCCCTGCCCATCTCAAGAGGGGAATGCGTAAGGTGAATTAATAATTTTAAAAAGTAAAACTTAAATGAAATCTTTCTTCCCAAGTACAACTTGGGAAGTAGAAAAAATCAAATAACTTAATAACCATTAACTTAATAACCATTAAAAATTGACCAAAAACAAATAACTAATATAAATATGGGTAATTTCGACTTCGCTCAATGACCGATAGCCGATAGCTGATAGCCGACAGCCGATAGCTGATAGCTGAAAACCGACAGCCGATAGCTGATAGCTGAAAACCATAAACTATAAACCATAAACTATAAAATGGAAACAGTAAGCATAACCTTAAAAAATAAGATAAACGAAATAGTTTTGCTTGATAGTTTTCTTGATGAATTATCAGAAAAGTGGGAAGCAGTTGCCAAGCATACATTTAATATCAATCTTGCATTGGAAGAAGCTGTTACAAACGTCATCAATTATGCTTATAAAGATAATAATGAGCATTTAATCATTCTTGATTTTTCTTTGGAAGATAGTGAATTAAAAATAAAGATAACAGATGATGGTATTGAATTTAATCCTCTTTTAAAAGAAGACCCAAACACGGAATTATCGCTTGAAGAAAGAAAAATCGGTGGATTGGGTATTTTCTTTGTTAAAAAAATTATGGATAATATTGAATATGAAAGAATTAATAATAAAAACATATTAACTTTAATTAAAAAAGTTTAAAAATACATTTTATTTTGTTATTTTTACACTTTGAAATTTATACAAAAAAATAGCAATGAAATGTAGTATGGATTTTAAAATGTTATGAGTTATCAAGTCTAATAATTGAATAGAAAAATAAAATCATTATATAAAAGGAAAGCAAATGGAAATTTTACAAGAAAAAAAAGACGGCAAACTAATTATACGTATTAGCGGTAGGATTGATTCTGTTTCCAGCGAAACATTGGAAAATACAATTAAACCAGTTATCGAGGGTGGTGAAAACAAATTAGCTGTAGATTTCTCAAAAATTGAGTATATCAGCAGTTCAGGACTCAGAGCAATACTTCTTTTTGCAAAATTAACAAAAAAAGGCAGCGGTTCTGTCGTTCTTTTTGCTATGAATGAAAATATTAAGGAAATATTTAAAATCAGTGGTTTTATCTCAATAATTCAGGTAGTTGAAACTGAACAGGAAGCATTAGCTGCTTTATAAAGGAAATTATGCACTCAGGAAATTTCGTATTAGTCCTGCATACCCATTTGCCTTGGGTTTTGCACCACGGCACATGGCCCCACGGGGTCGATTGGCTCACTGAAGCCGTTGCCGAATGTTATATCCCACTCCTTAATGTATTTAATGAATTGATGGAAGAAGGGATATACCCAAAAGTCAGTTTGGATATATCTCCAGTTCTTTGCGAACAGCTTGAACATCCAGATTTTAAAGAAATTTTTATTAAATATTGCGATGAAAAAATTGCAGCTGCCTCAGGTGATGAAAAGAAATATACTGACTGGGGCTACGACCTTCATCATATATATTTGACAAAATACTGGCAATGGTGGTATGAGCAAAGGAAAAATGACTTTGTTCATAAATACGGCAATTCAATTATTGGGGCTTTTAAGAAATTGCAGGACAACGGAGCAATAGAAATACTCACTTGTGGCGCTACTCACGGCTATCTTCCTCTTCTTGCAACGGACAAAAGTGTAAATTTACAGGTTCAACTTGCTTCTGAAAACTATAAAAAACATTTTGGACGTGAAGCACGAGGAATATGGCTGCCGGAGTGTGCCTACCGCCCTTCGTATAACTGGAAATCTCTTATTCCAATTGCTCCTTATCACATGGAGCATCTTCGTCCCGGTATTGAGCAGTTCCTTGCCCGGTATGGTTTGAATTATTTTATAACAGACCAGGATTTAACTGAGAGAGCAACCCCACTCGGCGCCTTTATTGATGCAGAAAAGGAAAAATTTGTTTCCAACACTTCAAAAGCTTTTGAGCATATTCCTAATAGCTTTGATAAATCCCCACTTTCTTTATTTCAATGTAGTTCAAGCGATAAGACACAATACGGAACAGCAGCAGCTTTTACCCGCCATCATGATATTTCTATGCAGGTTTGGAGTGGTCAGGTTGGCTACCCCGGAGAGCCGAACTATCTTGATTTCCACAAAAAAAGTAATGATTCCCGTTTAAGGTATTGGCGGGTTACTGACAACAAAGCCGATATGATGTATAAACTGCTTTATCACCCAGATTGGACAGCAGAAAAAATTGATATGCAGTCAAATCATTTTATCCATCATATCGAAAACACTTCAAACTACTACCAAAGAACGACTGGAAAGTTTGCTACCGTATGCACTCCGTTTGATACTGAACTTTTTGGGCATTGGTGGTTCGAGGGCCCGCAATTTATTAAAGCTGTGCTGAAAGGGTTCCATCACTCTCCTTACGTTAATACTGCAACTACTTTTGAGCAATACAGCAGAATAAAACCAAAGGAAGTTATGCTGCTTCCAGAAGGTTCCTGGGGTGAAAATAATAATCACGATGTCTGGAGCAATGAAGACACAAAATGGACATGGGTGCAGCTATACGACAATGAAAACCGTCTGAAAGCTGTTTATGAAAAATATCCAGTAAATACTTTAAATGAAGATGAAACGCGGGTTTTGAAACAGGCACTTCGAGAATTACTATTAATGCAGGCATCTGACTGGCAGTTCCTTATTTATACCCGTTCTGCACGCGATTACGCAGAACAACGCTTTTCTTTTCATCATTCTGATTTCAATACGATGCTTAATAAACTTGAAAAGCTCAAGGAAACAGGACTACTTACTTCACAGGATTGGAAATATATTGAAGAAACTGAGCAAAGAAATTCTCCATTTCAGGAACTTGATTTGAGCTGGTGGGAATAATTATTAATTATTAATTGTTAATGATAAATGTTAAGTGTTAAGTGATTAGACGAATGACCAATGACGAATGACCAATGACGAATGACCAATGACCAATGACTAATTAATAAATATAATTATAATCATTAAAACCTGAAAGTTGACAGCCGACTGCTGATTGCCGACTGCTTAAAGCTGACAACTGATTGCCATGTCATTTTTTTCTTAAGTTAGTTAATTAAACGTAAAAATGTCATTAGAGGAAAAAAGAGAAAAGAATAAAAACTATAATATCTTAAGATTAGCATTTTAAAATGATTAATAATAAAAAAATTGTTGTGGTGCTTCCTGCGTATAATGCTGAAGCTACATTAGAGAAGACATTTAACGAGATACCGTTTGATATAGTTGATGAGGTAGTATTAGTTGACGATGCCAGCGGCGATTCTACTACAAAAGTTGCCGAATCGCTTGGAATAAAGCACATTATCGAACATGAGCAGAATAAAGGATATGGAGGAAACCAAAAATCCTGTTACGATAAGGCACTTGCTCTTGGTGGGGAAATTGTTATAATGCTTCACCCTGATTATCAATACACTCCCAAATTAATACACTCAATGGCTTTCCTTATCGCTAATGATGTTTATCCAGTAGTTTTTGGCTCCCGCATTCTTGGGAAAGGTGCTATAAACGGTGGGATGCCAGTTTACAAATACATTGCTAATCGTTTTCTTACACTTTTTCAAAATATACTTATAAGACAAAAGCTATCAGAATACCATACTGGCTACCGCGCTTTTTCATCAGTTGTTTTGAAAAGTATTAATTACAAAGCAAATTCCGATGATTTCGTTTTTGATAATCAGATGATAGCTCAAATCTTTTTTGCTGGTTTCGAAATTGCTGAAATCACCTGTCCAACAAAATATTTCAAGGAAGCTTCGTCAATAAATTTTTCAAGAAGTGTAAAATATGGCTTTGGAGTTTTAAAAACTTCACTTTCCTATTTCTTCCAAAAAATGAAATTAGCTAAATTTGAAATATTTGAGAAATGATAATATAATCTGTTATTCAGAAGCGAAGAATCAAAATAATTATTAATTATTAATTATTAATTGTTAATTATTAATCTGTTATTTCGAACCCCAAAATGAAGTAAGAACTCTATTTAAATGGAGATGACAAAAATTAATAAGGACTTATGAAAACAGAGTGCCAAAATCCCCCCTACCCCCCTTTTTCAAAGGGGGGAGAAGATTTTTCTTAGTAATTCCCCCCTTTTTCAAAGGGGGGTAGGGGGGATTTCTTAGTGCTGTTCTGTATTTCATTGGTTTTATAAAAAAGATGTCATTGGTAACGAAGTGAGGAATCTCGCAAGTCATTACTACCACTTAAGCTTTCGCAAAGTTCAGAAACTCGTGCGAAAGAAAGAATAGAAAAGCTAAAGTCATGCTATCAGCTTGCTGATAGTATGACTGAGAAAAGATGTCATTCTGGAGCGAAGAATGACAAGCATGCGAAATAGCAAACTACAAGGCATCAGGAGTTATTAAATTATTATCCAAGAAAAAAACATAGTCTATTTAATAAAACAATGAAAATAAAAATAATTAAAAATATACTTATTATTCTGATTTTAGAATTAATAGCAAACTCGCAGTCTTTTTCACAATGCGGCTGTCTTGGAGCAGGTCTAGGCGGTGGATTGAACCAACCTGTAGGAACTACCAACAGAGGTATTCTGCCAAATTATAATTTTAGAACCCAAATTCTTTACAAGCATCGAAACGGAGATGAATACTATTCTAATGATACAAGAATTGGCAAGGGCTTTGTTAATGAATTTAACTCCGATTATATTGGGCTGTTGCTTGGCTATGGATTGACAAATGACTTAACATTAGAAGCTGAATTCGGGTTTTTCCCAAATCATAAAGTTGATTACTATTATCAGACAATTAGCGAAAGTGGCTCTCCTACCATTTATCTATCAGGAAAATATAATATATACAGCAGTTACTTCGATAAATTTGAATTTACTGCAGGTGCAGGTATTAAAACTGCTTTTAAGCCATTTAGTTATGGATTCCTTATACATTCTTTTATTCACAAAGGATTTGGCGAAAATGATTTAGATGCTTATTTAATTTCAAGAGCAGAAATAAATACATCAGACAAAGATG
>DAIOVK010000081.1:0-9489 GCA_036759045.1 Kapaibacterium sp. (SeqCode)
CGCAGCAAGCACTGCCTTCGCATGGCAATAAAACAAGGAATAAAGAACCGTGAGGACCAATAAATCCGCTACAATATAACGTTATCCAGCAACTGGGTAAAGTAAACAACCAATAATCATAGCAATCAGGTGAAGTTCTTGGCCGGTAATTCATGATATTTCTATTACAAATCTGCTGAAACGATTCCTGAATTAGAAAATATTCAGGGAAAACATTACATCCGTTTCCATAAGTCTCAATTTGTAAAATTTGAACTTCACAAAATGGATCACAATACCTAAAAACGTAATAAACTACAACATAACAAGTTGGGCTAATACTATATGGTAGAATTTCCACATTAGACCAGGGAACTTGGCAGTTGTTATCAACAACAGGGTCACATGGCTCTGCAAATTGAGCATTTGAAACAGAGAATGCTAAAAGCATTGCCAAAAAAACTAATGCTAATGAGTTTTTCATAGAAATACTCTTTAATAATTAATAAAATGTGAATTTAACTTGCTCTCAAACAAATACTTTTTGAATGAGATTTTTCCTTTTATTTAAAATAGTTTTTCTCTGTTTTTTTAAAATTAATAATGTTACAATTTTAACACTATAAATTTAATATATATAAAATTAAAATACAAATAAAATTTTTTAATTTTTGAAAAATTTATTCTGATTTTAAATTTCATTACTTCATACCAACGCAATATTTCATTTCGCTTATTATAAGATGAGTAAAATTTCTATTTTACCTTTCATTCTGATCGGAGCGAAGAATCTCAAGTATCCTGGTAGCAATGACTTATGAGATTATTTGATGCGATTAAAAATGACAGAGTAAAATTATTTTATTTGATTTTGTTCTAAGTAAACAATTTTTTTTGTTCTTTATTATTTTTCTCTATTCAAGTGACATTACTCTCAAGAGGGGAATGCGTAAGGTGAGATACTTACCATCTTTGCTGCTTCCACTCCGCTTTGTGCGGCTCCTTCAATCGTTGCTGGAAGACCAGTTGCTGTCCAATCACCAGCAAAAAATAAACCCGGTATAATTGTTTCACTTATGTATCGCTTTTCTTCTATTTCCGGAGTAATTAGAAGAGTTGCTCTGCGTTCCTTAATTATTTTTATATATTTCGGCTTTTCTTTTGTATTTAAAAATATTTTTAACTCTTCACTAATTAAGTTTAATAATTTAGTATGATTTAAATTAATTAAATCATCAGCAAAACTCGTTGTTAATGTGTAGCTGTAAAGTGCATTCTTTCTTTTTACATAATCATTTCTGTTGAAAAGCCAGTGAAACCGCGAGCCAATCAATGCTGCAAACATATCAGAAAATATTTCTTTTTCGTACCAAAGATAAATTGAAAGAATTGGAGAATATTTATAATTCTTCATTTCATTAAAAAAAGGATTCTTAATAATTTCAGCAGGTAGAATTTTCATTAAGGAATATTGAGGAATTGCTGAAATTACGTAATCTGCATCAAATTTTGAACTATCGCTGCATAGAATTTCAAAACCAATTTTCTTTGGAACTATTTGAATAATCCTTTTATTCAAAAAAAGTTTTGAGTTGTTTTTATTTATGATGGATTCTAAATTAGCATAGTAATCACTCAGACCTATACTTGGGAAAAGTAAAGCAGACGATTTTGAATCAGAAAAAAAAGCACGTTTCAACACTTCAGCAAGAAGTAAAGAAGAACTGGTTTGAACACTTGCGTTAAGAGTTGCAAGCACTACCGGCTCCCAAAAGTATTTTATAGCAACATCAGTTTGCTTTTGCTCCTTTAAAAAATCAATTACTCGTTTATTCTCAACTTGAAACGATTTGTTCTGAAATTTAATAAATAATTTGATTATGTTTAACTTAGACTCAAAATTCAAGGATTTTAAATTAAGCAAACCAAGAATTTTTCCCGCTTTTCCCGGCAAAACCGCTGTATTAAAAAAATCTTTATTTATTTCATAATCATTTTTATTTATTTCTTTCTTCTCCAAAAAAGGAACAAGTAAGCCATTTTGCCTGAAAAAGTATTTGTCAGTTCCCAATTTTGATAGAGTGCTCAAGAAATTATGATAGGCACCACTAATCAGATGTTGACCATTATCAATCGTTTCGTTGGTTTCTTTGTCAAGAAATGAAGAAGCCCTGCCACCCAAATTAATTCTTTGCTCAAACAAACAGAATGGAATGTTTTTGGAGCATAATTCAACCGCTGCAGAAATTCCGGCAACTCCACCACCAATTATTGCAATTTTTATTTTGTTTTCATTCATTATATTTAAATTATTTTTTTAAATTTGCAATAAAATTATTAAATTTCCAAATTATATTAAAGATTATGAATTATCAAACTTTACTTTTTGAAAAAAAGAATAACATTGCAAAAATAACATTAAATAGAGCAGACAAGCTAAATGCTTTAAATACATTGATGATGAGCGAATTAGAAGATTGCATTAAATTAATCGAAATGGACACTGGCATTAGAGCATTAAGCATTACCGGGAGCGGAGAAAAAGCATTTGTTGCAGGTGCAGATATTAAGGAATTGAACGAAAATAACAGAGCGAGTGGAAGACAATTTGCTGAATTCGGTAGCAGTGTTTTTAGTCGGATTGAGCAAATGAGAATACCAGTCGTAGCAGCAATAAACGGCTATGCACTTGGTGGTGGATGCGAACTTGCACTTGCTTGCCATATCCGCTTTGCTTCAGAAAATGCAAAATTAGGACAAACTGAGCTAAATCTCGGACTAATTCCCGGCTATGGTGGCTCGCAGCGGCTCCCGAGAATTGTTGGAAAAGCAAAAGCAATGGAAATGATTTTGTCAGCAAAAGTCGTTACTGCTTTTGAAGCAGAAAGTATTGGACTTGTTAATGCCGTTTTCAAACAGGAAGAACTAATGAAAAAAACCGAAGAATTTATCGCAAATATCATTTCAAAAGGTGCGCTGGCTGTAGCTTCGGCTATAGAATGTATTAACGCAAGCGATGAACTTTCGCTCTGTTCCGGTCTTGCCTTTGAAACGAAAAAATTCGGTGAAATTTGTGGCACAGCTGATTTTAAAGAAGGAACTGCCGCATTCCTTGAAAAAAGAACAGCAAATTTTAAGGGAGAATAGATGTGAATTTTTACTCTATCGTTTATAATGCTTTGTTAATTCCACTTGCGCAAGTAATTATTTATTTTCTTAAAATGTTTAACCCAAAATTAAAGGAAAGAGAAGAAAACTGTTCGCTAAGTTTGGATTCCTTAAGAAAATTGAATTTGCAAAAAAGGGATAATGTGGTTTGGTTCCATTCTGCTTCAATGGGCGAATTTGAGCAGGCAAAACCAATAATAGAAAAGCTAAAAGCAAGAAATAAAGATATTAAAATCGTATGCTCTTTCTTTTCTCCATCTGGCTACAAGAATCAGAAAAATTACGAATTTGCAGATGCGGTATGCTATCTTCCTTTTGACAGCATAAAAAATGTGAGAATGTTTTTGGATTTAGTCAATCCCTGTCTGGTTGTTTTTGTTCGATATGAAATTTGGCGTAATTATTTAGAACAAATCAAGAAAAGGCAAATTAAAGTAATGTTGATTGATGCAACAGCACCACAAAGCAAATCAATTGTAAATCCGTTTTTCATTCGCGGATTTACACGAACTAACTACAGCTTTTTCGATTACATTTTCACTGTAGGAGAAAAGCATACAGAATTTTTCAAGGAACTCGGAGTAAAATCAAATATAAAAACGCTTACAGACACCCGGTTTGATAGGATTATTGAGAAAGTCAGTCAAAATCAAGCAAAGCCGCTTGTTCCAAGAAGCATTTTCAATGAAGACGAACTTGTTCTAATTGCAGGGAGCAGTTGGGAAGAAGATGAGGAATTGATTTATAATTCACTGAAAAATTTGGATTTATCATATAAAGAAAAACTGCGATTGATTATTGTTCCACATGAACCAACTGATGAGCATATTCTAAGATTGCAAACACTTTTCAGTGATACATTACTTTTCAGTAAACTTTTAGAAATCACAAAGAAATATGATATTGCTGAAGTAAAAAAAATCGTTGGAAAAAATACAATTATTGTTGATAGCATAGGGAAGCTTCTGGGACTTTATTCCATTGCTGATTTTGCTTATATTGGTGGTGGATTTGGCGCTGGAATACACAGCGTTACAGAGCCAGCGGGATACGGTATTCCTTTAAGTTGCGGTTACAGATACAAAGTTTCCCACGATGCTGTTAATTTAGTTGAATTAAATGCACTTAAAATTATTGAAGGTAAAGCTGATTTTACAAAATGGCTGGAAGAACTAATTTCCGATGAAAATAAAAGGAATGAACTTGGAAAAATTGCGAAAGAGTATATAAATAATAATGCAGGTGCAACCGAGAAAATTGTGAAGAATGTTGATTTGTTTATTTGTTGATTTGTTTATTTGTTGATTTGTTTATTTGTTGATTTGTTTATTTGTTGATTTGTTTATTTGTTTATTTGATGTAAAAAATTGGGATATATTTTTAACTTTCTCAAAGTTCAAGAAACTTTACTAAAGTTTTTTAAGCCAAATACCCTAGAACTCAGAGTATGACAACATTATTTTTATTCTTTGAATACGAGCCCTGTGTTAGTAATGACATCTTTTCGTATGTCTGTCGTTCTGAGGCGAATATAAACGAAGACGTTTACTTTTGGAGAAATGAACTTTTTAGTCATCGGATGACTGCCAGTCATCCGATGACTTCCGCTTTCATATTTATCATTATAATTATATATAATACATATAGTTACGTGCTAATAAAACCTAAGTGGTTCATTAGGAGTTTAGCGAAGAATCTCACAAGTCATTGCTATCAAAGAGTATGAGATTCTTCACTTCGTTCAGAATGTCAGACAAAATTGGATTATTAGAAATTCATATATGTCCTATTTCAAATAGGAAAAGAATTACTAAACTATAATCGCATAGTTTTTTCAATATCTTTGATAATTCGGAGACAGATTTCATCGCAAACAGAATAACCCTTAGGAGTTAATTTTATTTTAGTTTCATCAATTGAAATAAAACCGCCTAGCAGCAAGCTAAATAAAGTATCTCTCAGTTCAAATAAAATATCGAAAATAAATTCACGGGCAAATTTTTCTAAAATTAGCCCATCAGCCCGCAAGCTAAGATAAACCGTTTCCATTATTTTATCACGTTGGGTTAATTCCTCGGAAAAAATTAGTGGATCCTGGTTTTTACTTAATAAATCGAAATAAATATTAACATCACTAACATTTTTGAATCTGAAATTATCATAAAAGCTATGAGCAGAACAACCCAATCCGATGTATGGAGCTTTATACCAGTATTTCAAATTATGTTTGCATTGCATATTAACTTTTGCAAAATTGGAAACTTCATACTGCTTGAAATTATATTTTTCTAAATTATAAATAATTTCAAGATATAAATTGCTCTCTTCATCATCAGTTAATTGAGAAACTTTTTCATTTTTCAAATCATCGTAAAGAGGTGTTCCTTCTTCATAAATCAAGCTGTAATAAGAGATATGGTTGAGTGGAAACTTATGTGCTTCTTCGAGTGAATAAAGGACATCTTCCACTTTTTGATTTGGCAAAGCAAACATCAAATCAATAGACACATTTTCAAAACCAGCTTCTAATGCAGAAATTATAGTTTCTTTGGCTTGCTGTGAGTTATGGATGCGTTTTAAAAAATTCAGTTCATAGTTGAGAAAAGATTGCACTCCGATGCTAATTCTATTGACAGAAGCACTTTTATAAGCAATAAATTTCCCTTCGTCAACGGTTCCGGGATTACACTCAATAGTAATTTCAGGATTTTCAAGAATATTAAACCGCTTATGAAGAGAATTAAGTATTTTATCTAATTGCATAGGACTAAGCAAACTTGGGGTGCCGCCTCCAAAATAAATGGAATCAAAAACCAAGCTGTCTAATTGATAATTATTTACCTTTTGCTCAATTTCAATTAATATATACTTGATGTATTCATCTAGCAACTGGCGGTTTTCAATAGAATAAAAATCGCAATAGAAACATTTTCTAACGCAAAATGGGATATGAATATAAAGTCCAGCATTCATATTATTCAACTAATTTTAATAATTTAATATGAAAAGTTGTTCCTTTTCCTTGAATAGATTCTTTGATATAAATTTTACCGGAATGATAATCTTCAACAATACGCTTGCAAATACTAAGCCCCAAACCCCAACCGCGTTTTTTGGTAGTGAAGCCCGGATTAAATGCCATATTTTTTTGTTTTGTTGTCATACCTTTTCCGTTGTCTTTTACAACTATATCAATATATTTTTTATGAGAATCCTTTAATGTAATATTAATCTGTCCTTGTTTATCTTCTATAGATTCTGCAGCATTTTTTACTAAGTTTTCAATTACCCAGTTAAATAGTTCAAAATTTGCTTTGGCATACACATTAGGAGATAAATCCCGCAATATGTCAATTTTTTTGCTTAGATGAGGTAAACGCTTTTCGTAATAGATACAGAATTGTTCTATTAAATCTGTTATATTTTCTTTCTTTAGCTCAGGAGCTGAACCAATTTTAGAAAAACGCCTTGCAATTGTATTCATCCTGTCTAAATCGGTTTCCATTTCCTTAATTGTGTCGTCAACTGAATTTGCGTCATCTTTACTGTATTTCAGTATTTCAACCCAGGCAAGTAAACTAGAAAGCGGAGTACCAAGCTGATGAGCAGCTTCTTTGGCAAGACCAACCCAGACATTTATTTGTTCGTTCTTTCTGTAACTACTAAAAACAAGATAGCCAAGAACGATAAAAATTGCAATTACAATGATTTCTAAAGCAGGGATAATCTTCAAATTCTCAATTAATGCAGAATGAGTGTAATAAATTTTTTGGAGAACTTTGCCATTGCTATCATAAATAAGAACTGGCGAATAATCTTCTTTCATTCTTTTTAAAAAATTATCTAAAATCTTATGCTTTTCTGCTTCTGTTAAAGTTGTATCTATTTTTATATTAATTGTATAATTTTCTACTCCCTCACCTATTCTATCATTTCCATCTGTAATTATCATCGGAAAAGACAGTGCAGGTACTATGTAGTCGTTTATAAAAACCAAATCATCAATGTTAGCTTCTGCACTACTTGAAAATCGTTGATACATTTTTGCAAAAAATCCGATTGTCCTTTGTTCTTTTTCAATAAGCTCTTTAACTAATATTTGAGTAAAGAATAAAGCTGAAAGCACAATCACAAAAGCAGCTATGAAAAATAATAATTTTATTTGCCACTTTGATATTCTAGTTGATGCTGTATTATGTTTTTCTGTTTTCCTGAATTTCATTATTTATTCTTAAAAAAATCTGCAATACCTGTTAATGAGTATTGTGTCTGCTCCCCATTTGTCATATCCTTGATTGTTAATAAATTACTTTTGATTTCATCTTCTCCGATAACTATAACGTATTTGGCATTCATTTTATTTGCTTCCCTCATTTGAGCTTTAACAGAACGCCGGAGTAAATCAATTGCAACAATCATACCATTTCCTCTTAACTGCTCCGCTAATTTTATTACATATTGCTGAGTAGCTTTATTTAACGAAACCAAATATAAATCGGTTCTTTGCTCTAAATTTGGAAAAAGTCCTTTTTCTTCCATAATCAGAATTATTCGTTCAACTCCGAGAGCAAGACCAACAGCCGGGATTTCGCTTCCGCCAAGCTCACTAAAAAGTTTATTATACCTTCCACCTCCGCCAATGGAGTTTTGTGCCCCCAGAACTGAACTTTGAAATTCAAAAACAGTATGAGAATAATAATCCAAGCCACGCACTAACTTTGGATTTATTTCATATTTTAGGTTTTGGGAATCAAGAATGCTAAGCACCTGCTCAAAATGTTCTTTGCTTTCCGGGTCAAGAAATTCAAGTATATTTGGAGCATTGTTTAAGATTTCAATATCATTTTCTGCTTTTGAATCAAGTATTCTTAACGGATTGATTTGCAGACGAATCTGACTTTCCTTTGATAACTTTTGTTCATTATCTTTCAAAAATTCAATAAGAGCTTCTCTGTATTTTGTTCTGGATTCAGAATTTCCAAGAGAATTGATAATTAATTTGAAATCGTTAATGCCAAGCGACAAAAAAATCCTTGAAGCAAGCATTATTATTTCAGCGTCGCTTTCAGGAAATTGCGAGCCAATACATTCGGCGCCATACTGGTGGAACTGTCTCATTCTGCCTTTTTGTGGCTGCTCGTAGCGAAAAAATGGTCCGAAATACCAAAAACGAAGATTTGGGCTTTGCTGAAGCAAGGAATGTTGCAACACTACACGGGCTATTGATGCTGTCAGTTCCGGACGCAGCGTAATTGATTCTTCTGATTTATCAAGAAATGTGTACATCTCTTTATTAACGATGTCAGTTGCTTCTCCAATACTTCGTGAAAATACTTCGGTCTTCTCAAAAATCGGTGTTCTTATTTCCTGATAATTATACTGCTCAGAAATTTTTTTTAATACATCTTGGATATACTGCCATTTCCCGATTACTTCTGGCAGTAAATCTTTTGTTCCTTTTATGTTTTGAATCATTTTTAATATTTATGTGAAAATTAATAATTTTAATAATATTAACATTATATCGAAAATACTAAATTAAAATATTTTTTGTAAAAATTACAGAATTTCTTTAAAATACAGAATAAGAGGTTATTATTTCAGTGATCCTTAACCCATAATGAAAATATCGGAGTTAGAAGATTTGCCTTGTAAAGAATAATTTCGCAGTTAATCTCCATAATAAATTATGGAGTTACTCTAATTATTAGAATAACTCCCAAATTTATTTGGGAGTTTGGGTATTTCGTTTTAATAGGTAATTGAGTTATATGCAGGGCTAATATGTACAATGAAATATTCTTTACAGCCATACTTCAACAAGTTGCTCGTATGGCTGTAAGAGAACGTAAAAACCCTGCGTGAAAACGGGTATCTGTAAACTACACTGGGAAAAGATTTTCGATTACTTGAAAATGACATACCTTAGTTATTAGAGTGGATTCAATAATTATTTTATAAAATAAATAGATTATTATATAAAAATATATATTTATTTAATGATTTGAAGTTTTAAGTTAATGATATGAAATATTTAGTCAATAATTTGAAGTATTTAGTCAATGATTTGAAGTGTTTTGTTTATAATTAGAAATATTAAGTCAATAATTAGAAGTATTAAGTCAATAATTAGAAGCGTTTTGTCAATAAATTTCTAATAGAAAATATATGAATAAATTAATTATATAATCATTTAAATAAAAATTATATTATAATTAACCATAATTAATCTAATTTTATTGATAAAAAATTAATAAATAAATATATTTATAATAAGAATAATATATGATTTAATCTCTAACTCTCCCAAATTTACGTAATACTTTATTTATTTTTTTAATA
>DAIOVK010000082.1:0-9473 GCA_036759045.1 Kapaibacterium sp. (SeqCode)
CAGCACTAAGAAATCCCCCCTACCCCCCTTTTTCAAAGGGGGGAATTAAAAAGATAATTCTTCTCCCCCCTTTGAAAAAGGGGGGTAGGGGATTTCTTAGTGCTCCATTTAACATAATGCTTTATTAATTAATGTCATCTCCATTTAAATAAAGGTCTTCCATTAATTTGGGGTTCTGAATGACACTTAAAGGTAGAAAATTAATGTAGTCAAGCACCAATAACCTAATAACCTATTTGAATCCTAAATTTGTCCTTACAGTTTGTTCTAATTCAGTGAAGAGTTCTTTATTTTCAAGGAAAATGCGTTTTAAGCTTTCGCGTCCCTGGGCTCTTTCTTCTTTGTATGTAAACCAGGAACCGCTTTTATTGATATAACCGAATTCGACAGCCAAATCAATCATATCTCCGATTTTGGAAATACCTTCGTTATAAAGAATGTCAAATTCGACTTCTTTAAATGGTGGGGCAACTTTATTCTTAACTATTTTGACTTTTACACGGTTTCCGATGCTGTCCTGTCCTTCCTTGATAATTTCTTTTCTACGAATATCAATACGAACTGAAGCATAGAATTTTAGGGCATTACCACCGGTAGTAGTTTCAGGATTGCCGAAGAAAGTACCGATTTTACTACGTAATTGGTTGGTAAACATAACGGTTGTGTTTGATTTTCCAATAGCAGCATTAAGTTTGCGAAGTGCCTGGGACATAAGCCGTGCTTGAGAACCCATTTGAGCATCTCCCATATCGCCTTCAATTTCACTTCTTGGAGTAAGAGCAGCAACAGAGTCAATAATAATGACATCAACGGCACCGCTTCTAACCAATGTTTCAACTATTTCGAGGGCTTGTTCACCAAACTCAGGTTGAGACAAAAGTAAATTATTCAAATCAACACCAAGACGCTGAGCATAATTAATATCTAAAGCGTGTTCGGTATCGACAAATGCAGCCATACCACCTTTTTTCTGTGCTTCAGCAATTACCTGAAGACAAATTGTAGTTTTACCAGAGGATTCGGGACCGAAAATTTCGATAATTCTTCCGCGGGGAACACCGCCAATTCCAATAGCTGCATCTAAAGAGAGGCAACCGGTAGAAATTGCATCAACAGCTACAACGACATGGTCGCTGAGCATCATAATTGAACCTTTGCCATGTTGCTTTTCTATTTGTTCCATAGCAATTTTAATTGCTCTCATCTTTTCGTCAGCAACTTTTTTTTCTTCAACTACTTCTTCTTTTGTATTTTTCATTTTAACTCCATTTATTACTAATTATTTTCATCATTATTTAAAGGAATCCTTACTGTAAAAATTGTTCCTTTATTTAAAGTACTAGTGAAATTTATTGTTCCATTAATAGCATCAAGAGAATTTTTTACAATAGACAATCCCAAGCCAGTTCCGGGAATATTTGAAATATTTTTTCCTCTGAAAAAGGGGTCGAAAACTTTATTGAAATCTTCTTGATTAATTCCAACACCTTCGTCAGCTATTATAAATTCAATACAATCGTTATAAACATTCACATCAAATTTGATTGAGGAATTGTAAGGAGAAAACTTAATAGCGTTATTTAAAAGATTATCAAGTATTTGTCTCACAATTTTTTGGTCTATTTTTGCTAGCCGGTTTCCATTTTTTAGAGTTAAATCGATAATACATTTTTCACCGGCTAAAAATTGCATTTCTCGTACAAATGATAAAATAAATTGCTCAATATCAATGAAGTCATACTCAATTTTGATTTTTCCTTTTTCAACTTTATTATATGAAATAATATCATTCAGAAAGTTATCCATAGTTTTAACTGATTCTTCAATCATATTGAAATATTTAGAACGGTTTTCCAGAGAAATTTTATCACCATAATTAGAAAGCAACTGAGTTGACATCATTATCGCTTGCAAAGGAGTCCTGTATTCGTGAGAGACCATAGAAATAAAACCAGATTTTAAATCATTTAATTCCTGTTGTTTGATTAAAGCATTAAGAATTTCTTCTTCAGATTTAATTCTATAAATAGCAAGAGAAAGAACAGTAGCTAATCTTTCTAAAATAATCAAATCTTTTTCAGAATAATCTTTCATTTTATTAGCAAAAGCAATAGCACCAAGCATTTCATCTTTATACAGCACAGGAGCAGAAAGAAAGTTTTTTAATTGAAAATGTCCTTCCGGAACACCAATAGACCTTTCGTCAGCTTGAGGATTATTAGATATTATAGATTTTTTATTTAGTAAAACCCAGCCATATAATCCCTTTGGTTCTTCAAAAACCATATTATCGCTAATCGTTAATGGTTCCATTACTGCATTAGGAGTGTATGCGACTAAATTAAATATTTTTGTAGTTTCACTGAAAGTACCAACATAACCAAAAGCGGAATTAGTTAATTTCTTACCGTGCTCAAGAATCATTTCGGAAATTTTCTGTATTGACATTTCAGATAAAATTGCTTCAGATAATTCTGCCATAGCAGAGTTCAAACTTGATTCCCAAAATAGTTGTTCCTGTGCCAATGTCATCTCAGTTATATCTAGAACAATTCCTACAATGCCTGCAACGTTACCATTTGCATCATTATATCTTGACCTGTAAATAATATTATAATGCAGTTTCCCTTTAGAATCGTATATACTATCTTCATATCTTTGAATTCCACCTTGTTCAATTAATTCTTTATCTTTCTCTTCATAAACAACAGCTGAATCTATTGGGTATAAATCAAAAACAGACTTACCCATAATATCTTCTTTGGTCTTATCAAAATAATCAAGAAAAGCTGTATTACAACCGATGTATCTTTTCTCGGTAGCATCCTTATAATAAATTGGATTAGGGATTGTGTTAATTAATGATTGTAAGAAATTGAACTGAAATTCCAATTCTTTTTCAGCATTCTTTCTATCGGTAATATCTTCAATTATTCCATCAGTAAATATTGGAATATTATTATCATTAAAAATAGTTCTGCCGGTATCACGCACCCAGATTAGCTTTCCGTCATTGCTTTTTAATTCGATTTCTTCTCTGACTATATCACCAGTAATTTTTTGCTTATTAATAAAATTATTTCTGACATTTTCAGATAAATAAAAATCATAAACCATATGTTTCTTCAAATCTTCTTCATCGCTAAAACCGAGAATATGGGCTAAAGCTTGATTCGTTTGCAAAAATCTTCCGTCAATAGTCGTTCTGTAAACACCTAGAGGCAACTGATTAATTAAACTTCTGTATTTATTCTCACTTTCCTTTAATGCAAACTCAGCTTTTTCTCTTTCAAGCATCTCAAGAGTTAGTTCTCTGTTGATTTGCCCTAATTCCTCATTTGCAGTTTCAAGTTCAATAGTTCTTTCTTTGACTAAATGCTCCAATGAACTATAAGCATCTTGAAGTTCTTTATCGTGAAGTTTCTTTTCTGTAATGTCTTTATTATATGATATAACACATTCATCACCTGCAACATTAATTACTGCAGAAGAAACAAGAATATCCTTTAAATAACCTTTTTTGGTAGAAATTTGTGCTTCAAAGTCTAATGTCTGATTTTTAACTGACATCTCTTTATTCCAAGCTTCTCTTTGCTCCTTATTAATCCAAAAACGAATTTCCTGAACTCTTTTTCCAACTATTTCATCTTTTTTATAACCGAATTCTAATTCAAATTTTGGATTAACATCAATAATTACATTATCAATTTTTCGAGTTACTATAATTGAATCCTGGCAAACAAGAAAAGCATTACTGAACTTTTCTTCACTGGATTTTATACTTTCAATGAATTCTTTTCTTTCAGTAACATCGTGGATTACACTGGCAAGCCAGTATTTTTTATTATGCGGTATTAAAAAACCTTCCTGTTCAAAATGTCTGATTGTGCCATTTGGTCTTTTAACCTGAAACTCATTTCGTTGTTTAAGCCAATTTCCGCCACCTGTTTCTAAAGTATTAAGAATTCTTTGTTTAATATCTTCAATTTGCTCCGGAGTATCTGGCTTGTTTACTAAATATTTCGCTTGAATGTCCCAATGGTATTGCCCAATTGCATCTTCTTTTTTCAATAAAGAAATCTTTTCCATTGCATTATTCCATTCAATAATTCTGCCTTCCTCATTAACTAAAAGGATTGCATCGGCGGTATGAGAAATAATGCTATCATGGCGCTGTAAAGTATATTGTAATTCTTTTTGGGCAGCGCGTTCCTGAGAAACATCACGAAATACAATAACGGCACCTGCCACAGAGCCACTTTCCCTAAAAATTGGAGCAGCACTATCAGCTATTGAATACTCTTTACCATCTTTGGAAATCAAGGCAGTATGATTAGCTAATCCAACTATAACACCTTCTTTTACTACTTTATTAAAAGGATTCTCAGCTTTTTGTCTGGTAATTTCATTAATAATTACAAATACATCGTCAATATGTTTATTGTAGGCATCCTTTAACTGCCAGCCAGTAAGCATTTCAGCAGTATTATTTAATTTTAAAATTTTTCCTTTATCATCAGCAACAATTACAGCGTCTCCAATCGAATGAAGTGTGAGATTAAGAAAATCTTCACTGCTTTTCAGTTCAGCATGTAATTTATCATATCTTCTTAATATATATGAAATATAAAAAGCATATATGAAAAAAACAAATGCAAAAGATAACAGAATAAATACTTCATCAGATTCAATATTAAAAAGCTCAGTAATTATATTATCGGAATGAAATATATATGCATCTATTATTGAATGAATTACCCAAAACGAAATAATTGCTATAAGTGTTACTATAAATACTCTAATCGTAGTTTTCATATTTTTGTATATTATTCCCATTCTATTGTTGAAGGTGGTTTACTTGAGATATCGTAAACTACCCGATTTATTCCATGAACTTCATTTATTATTCTATTTGATATTCTTTTTAAAACGTTATAAGGAAATTCGAACCAATCAGCAGTCATACCGTCTGTACTTGTAACAGCACGGATAGCAGCAACGTTTTCATAAGTTCGTTCGTCTCCCATAACCCCAACACTTTTCACAGAAAGTAAAACCACAAATGCCTGCCAAATAGCATTATATATGCCAGAATTTTTTATTTCCTGAATAAAAATGTCATCTGCTTCTCTTAAAACTTCTAACTTTTCTTCTGAAATCTCTCCAATAATTCTGATTGCAAGCCCCGGTCCTGGAAAAGGATGGCGTTCTATAAACCATTCCGGTATATCTAATTCCCGTCCTACTGCCCGCACTTCATCTTTGAAAAGCTCTCTAAATGGCTCTATAAGTTTCAAATTCATCTTTTCAGGCAGTCCGCCAACGTTATGATGAGATTTTATTGTGGCAGAGGGCCCTTTTACTGATACTGATTCGATTACATCTGGGTATAAAGTTCCTTGTGCTAAAAATTTTACTCCATCAATTCTTTTTGCGGCTTCTTCAAATAACTCAATAAATGTATTACCGATAATTTTCCTTTTTGTTTCAGGTTCAGAAATCCCTCTTAATCTTGATAAAAATGGAATAGAGCCGTCAATTACTTCAATTGGAATATTAAAGTTTTCTTTAAACAATTTAAGGATTATATTGCTTTCATTTTTCCTCATTAGTCCGGTATCAATGTGAATACAGTGTAACTGCTCGCCTATAGCTTTGTGCAGAAGCACGGCTGCAACAGTAGAATCTACTCCACCACTTAAAGCACAGATAACTTTTGAATTACCAACAGTTTCACGAATTTTTTCAATTTGAGTATTGATAATTGATTTTTCGTCCCATTTTTCTTTGCATTTGCAAATGTTTCGTAAAAAATTTTCTAAAATCACTATACCATCAACCGAGTGATGAACTTCAGGATGGAACTGGACGCCATATATTTTTTTATTAAATGAGCGAATAGCAGCTATTGGTGAATTTGAGGTTTTAGCAATTACTTCAAATCCATCTGGAATTTTCTGCAAGGCATCTCCATGGCTCATCCAAACTGAAGTAGAGCCATTCAAACCGCAAAACAAATCGTTATCATCAAGAATTTCTAATGTTGCCTGTCCATATTCTCTTTTAGCTGAATTATCAACTTTTCCATTAAGGAAATGGGCCAAAAGTTGCATTCCATAGCATATTCCGAGGATTGGAATATCAAGTTCAAATATATCACGAACTGGCATTGGAGCATCAATTTGAAGGACGCTCGAAGGGCTACCGGAAAGTATTATAGCAGTAGGATTGATTTCTTTAATCTTCGGAAGGGCTAAATTATATGGATGTATTTCAGCAAATACTTTACAACTTCTTATCTTCCTTGCTATTATTTGTGTATATTGTGAACCAAAATCTAGTATTAGTATTTTATCAGTAATGACTATTTCTCCAATTTAATATAATTTTTCTAAAATAAAATAAATTTAAAATTAATAAATTAAATTTATAAAAAAAAGTTTATTTTTGTATATATTCAGTTATTCGTTTTGATTTTTTTAATTTATATAATCTAAATAAAATGAACGAAGATAATTTAAATAATGATAGTACTTCAGAATTGGAAGTTATTGACAAAAAAGAGCAAAGTCAAAAAAATTTTTTTCAAAGAATACCATTGGCAGTAAAAATAATTGCTGGTGTAATTATAGTTTTCTTTATCGCAATTGCTGTTTTACTTTTTATCTCATATCAGCAGGGTAGCACCGATAATTATGTTCCTCCTGAAGTAGAAGAAATGGCAGACCAGGACCAGGCTGAAGATGATTTAAACCAACTTTCCTCAGCAGTTGAAGCTTATTATGCTCAAAATCTTACTTATCCTTCAAGATTAGAAGAATTAGTGCCGGATTTTATTGATAAACTTCCAATAGACCCAAAAGCAAAAAAATCCTATCTGTATGAAACTGAAGGGGACTCTTATATCATTTCTGTTGTTGACCCTAAATTGTATAATTGTGAATATTTTTATTATGAAAATGGATTCCTTACTAAAGAGTAAATTGCTATTTATATTTATATTTATCTTGCTTTGCTATTCTGAAATGAATTCTAATTTTCAGAATTCTTCTCAATTGGAATTACAAATTCAAAATGTATTAAAAAGAATTTACCCTAAAAATCCAATTACAGTAAAAGTAGTTGTTAATCCATCAAATCCAAATGAATTAAAAACACTTTCCATAAAAATTGAAAATATTAGGGAAGGTCTTTTTTCAATTGATATTTTCACAATTATTTTTCAAAATCCCAAACTTGATTTCAATGCTCTTAAAAAAAATACATTAAAAATTCCAAGTGCTAACTCTTTTAAAGCAAATGTGTTTCTTTCCCCAGATGCATTAGAAAACTATATCCAGTCTAAATCAAAGTCATTAGGAAGAAAAAATGTTAATGTTTCTATTAAGCTATCTTCTCCTTTCGTTGAAGCAACTTATGATGTTCCTACATCTCAAATAGGAAAAGAAAGTCAAAACATTTTAAGCAAATTCATAACCAAGAGTTTAAATGGCTACGCTGCCTTTACTTTTAAAGTTAAAAACAATGCTCTATCAGCATACTCAACAAAGGTCATCTTAAACCATTTCCTCCTGCCTGAACAGGTATTAAAATATTTTACTTCTAATCATAATCCATTTGAAGAAGTTCCTCAGATTTATCCGTTTAGCTACAGATTAAATAACGTAACAGTTCAAAAAAATTATTTGTATCTATCAAATTAAATTTTGCCACCTTTATAAATAGGGATAATAATTTATATATCAGATATTTACATTTGTAGATATTCCATATCTGCAAGTTATGGAATATCTATACTTTGAAGTCAAAAAATATTTTTGTCATACTATCAACAAGTTGATAGCATGACTTATCTTTTGTCATGCTATCAGCTTGCTGATAGTATGACTGAAAAGCACTGTTTCGGATTTACACTTTTAGCGATGTCATCTTCATTTAAAATAAAAGTCTTCTTTTATCTAGGGGTTGCCAATGACATCGTTACTTTTGTCTGTCATTTCGAAGCGCAGTGAGAAATCTCAAATCTTATGGTATCATTGACTTGTGAGATTCCTCGCTGCGCTCGGAATGACAGATTATAATAAGTCTTTTAAAGAATTACTACACTATTAACAACTTGTTCGCATGACTTTGCTCTATTTTTAATCTCTTTTCATGATAGCATCACTGGAAAACTTAAATATTGGTAAAGAAAAACATTTACTAATCCTGAATAATTCATAAATTACAAAATAAGAATTTTTTAAATTAACTTCTTTGGGAAGAATAGCAACTGCGTCGGTAGAGATGTTAGATTCAGAAAAAGAAATTTTAACAGCCTTATTCTTGATAGGAGAAGCACTGGTTGAAATTATGATATCGTTATCAGATTGAAGAAAAAATTTGTTTTTCTTGAGAATTTGAGTTATTTTGTAAAGAAACTGAGTTCATGGGTATATATGAAATTAGTATAACTTTAATTAGTTAATTGTCAAATACTTAAGACGTATATACCCTATTTTTATTGGTTTTTTTATGAATAATATAGGTTAGCATCAGAGATTATTTTTTAATAAAAAAAATTCTTCGTTTTTTATTTGAAATAAAAGATATAAACATAAAGGATAGAAAAATATTCAAAGAAGAAATTGAAAAATTTAAGGCAATAAAAAATCTTGGTGAGATGATTATAATAATTTTAGATAGATTAGATCAAATAGAAAAGACAAAAATCATTGCTAACTTGATAAAATCTAGAGTTGATGAAAAAATTGATTTGATTCATTTTTTTAGACTTTCAAATATTGTTGAGAGAGCATTTATCTTAGATCTTAACGAACTTGTTAAATATAGAAACAAACTTCTTTACCAAAATTACATTTCGGATCATTTGGCAAGTTTGGGATTAATTTCGGTAAATGTGATTGACGGAGGAACTGCGTGGAATGAATTTGAAAATATGCATGGTAAATTATTCAAAATAAACAAACTTTGACTTGATTTGTTAAATTATGGACTAAATAATAAGGAAGTATAATGGAGATAGGTTCAGTGATATTAACACAATTTGTACCAAAAATAATTGCTACTTTTGTAATAAAATACTTTTCAAATATTTTCCCAAATTGGATTGTAAAAAAGTTCCCTTTTGAAAAAGACAAGATAATTGTTTTAATTGACATGCCAATAATTTACAACCGAATTGATTTTAAAAGAATAAATTTTTCATTATCCTTTAGAAATTTTAATTATACGAATTTAGTTATTGAAAAAATAAAAATTGAAATTTTAAAGGATAGTAGTGTAATACATGAGTTTGAGAGACCATTTACCGAAACTGAACTGCAAAGTACATATCAATGGAATACTGATTTAACCGATTCATTAATTGAACGTTATTCTAAATATTTCATTCAATATCCAGATTTAGAAAATTTCTATACTAGTGTAATAATTCATTAAAAAACTAATAATATTTTCGTATATTTGTAAAG
>DAIOVK010000083.1:0-9215 GCA_036759045.1 Kapaibacterium sp. (SeqCode)
CCCTTTTAAACAAGAGCTAATATTTGTGTATAATCGTTAGCTCCAGGGGGGAATAAGAAAAGTGGATTCTAAGAACGTATTAGCCCCTGCTAATAACCTAATAACCTAATAACCCAATAACCTAATAACCTAATAACCCGCCAACCGACAACTAAACAATATCCGTAACTCTCGAAAGTTCATTTGCTAAAAGATTTGTTAGCTCTTTCCTGTTGAATTGATTAGCAAAGCTTTCAGATGGAATTGGAAGATTTCGTTGCTTCCATAAATCGTAGAGTTCGAGTAGCGCTTTTGTAATTGCTTCGATATCGTTTGGAAGCGTAGTAAATGCCGCTTTTGATTCTAACGCCTGACGTTTCATAAGTCCATCAGGGGAGGTTATTAGCAAGGTCTTTTTAGCACCGAAGTATTCGTACAGCTTACCCGGGGAGCGAACAGTATCGTTTAGCATTAACCAGAGGATATCAGAGTCAAGTAAATTTCTAACTGCATCTTTGTGATTAAGATACCCGGTTATATTTACATTGTTGTCAAGATTTAACTTTTTAATTAATTTTGTATGTTCATTTCGCATAACACCAATTAATTTAAGGAAGCTGTTTTCTTTAGCTCCTTTTTTCAAGTCAAGGAAATTAGCGAATGCTTTTAAAAAGTATTCAGGAGTTCTGTCATCTTGAAAAACGCCGGAATGCGTTATAGTAAATTTATTTGGATTTAGATAAATTTTTTCATCGAAAAGAAAGTCTTCCGGGTCATATCCGTGAGAAATAATAACGACATCTTCCTGAGTTAAAAACTTATATCGTCTGAGTATATTTTCTTTTATATGCCGTGTAGTTACAATAATTTTGTCTGCATGAGTTAAAATTTCCTTTTCTAAATTAATGGCATAGACTTTATGAAAAGGTGTGGCATAAAAGTGGAAAGGATTATCTACCCAAACATCGCGATAATCAACTATAAAGGGCACATTATAAGTTTTCGCAAGCTCTCTAGCAATAAGAAAATCAGTAAATGGAGGAGCAGTAGCAAAAATAGCACGAATATCATTATTCTTAAAAATTTCGTCAGCAAGACGAAGTGCAGTTTTTTTCCATCTTATTTTTGGGTCTGGCTGGAAAATAGTTTGAAGGAAAGCCCTTCCTGTTTTTTGGATAAAATAGGAAGGGAACTTTACTTGCTTTAATGGCTTTTCGTTTTTTGTTTTTTTTGTTGGGGTACGAACAATTTCAATATTTTTATCGGAAAGTTCATCAAGTAATGTCTGGTCAAATGCATAGTAAGAACGTGGATTTGATGTTAAAACAACAGGTTGCCAGTCGAAATCAGGCAAATATTTCACAAATTTCAAAGTCCTTTGGACTCCACTTAATCCCATTGGGGGAAAGTAGTATGCAATAACCAGTACTTTATTTTCTATCATAAAAGATGACAACGCTTTTTTAAACAATCAATAACTCTTCGGGTGCTTTTGTTAAATGTCTTCCGCCATTACGTGTAACGTGGCACATATCTTCAACTCTAATACCAAATTTGTTTGGTAAATAAACACCGGGCTCGATTGCTAAAACGCAGTTTTCAACTACAACCTGGTCATCTTTTCTAAAAGTGATAATAGGAAGCTCGTGTGCAGCAAGTCCAATACCGTGTCCTAATGAGTGCTGGAAATAGTCTCCGAAACCTTCTTTTTCAATCATTTTGCGAGCAATTGCATCTAAATTCTTTCCATTCATTGTTGGGCGGACGCCTTGAATAGCTGCTTCTTTAGCATCGTAGCAAAGTTTATATATGCTTTTTTGTTCTTTAGTCGCCTTGCCAAGTGCAATAGTGCGGGTAATATCAGACATAAAGCCATTCACCTTACAGCCGAAATCCATCAGAACTATATCGCCGTTTTTTAATTTTCTATCGCTTGCAGTTCCGTGAACAAGGGCGGAACGTGGACCTGAAACAACAATAATATCGAACGGGTCGTTTTCTGAACCAAGTTTTCTTGATTGGTATGCTATTTCTGTATCAATATCCTTTTCGGTCATACCGGGTTTAATTATTGTAAGAATTTTCTCATACACTTGCACAGCAATTTCTGCAGCTTTTTCAATATTTGCTAATTCTTCTGGAGATTTAGGAATGGTAAAAGGTTCAACCATTTTAGCAACTGGTTTGAATTTTACCGGTCTTATTTGATTCCTGATTAAAATAGCATCGGAGTAATATAGTTGGTCGGCTTCAAAAGCGATTGTAGTAATGTTTTTTAGTATTTTATTTTCACTAATAAGCTCCCATGGGTCACGTGAAATATGTGTTTTTAAATTAGGTAATGGAAATAATTCATCTTTGATTTGTTCTTCGTAACGGTCGTCAGTAACAAAGTGTAATTCATCTTCGGTTACAAATAAAGTGGCGGCTGAGCCGGAAAAATTTGTTAAATACCTAACATGCGGAACATGGGTAATAACGAGTGCTTCAGATTTTGAGTCTTCAATTGCATAATACAATTGTCTTAAACGGGTATCAACAATTTTAGGATACCCACGTTCTTCCTGATTATCTATTTGTTCAATCTGTGACATAACATTAATTATTAATTATTTAACATAGTAGTTTGGGGATTCCTTTGTAATAACGACATCGTGTGGGTGAGATTCCCTAAGTCCGGCACTTGTCATCTTAATAAAACGGGTGTTTTCTTTTAATTCGGTAATAGTTTTACAGCCGCAGTATCCCATTGCAGCCCGTAATCCACCGACAATCTGATATATAGTATCGCTCACATTTCCCTTATAGGGAATTCGTCCCTCAATTCCTTCAGGGACAAGTTTTTTAATTTCCTCTTCGATATCCTGGAAATAGCGGTCTGCAGAACCTTGATTCATTGCAGAAAGAGAACCCATTCCTCTGTAGATTTTATAGACCCTTCCTTCGTAAAGTAGTTTTTCGCCGGGACTTTCTTCGTGACCAGCAAATAAACTTCCAACCATTACAGAATCAGCACCCGCAGCTATTGCTTTAGCAACATCTCCGGTTTGTTTGATTCCGCCATCAGCTATAATTGGAGTATTATATTTCTTTGCTACTTTCGACACATTCATTATAGCTGTAAGCTGAGGAACGCCAATACCGGAAATTATTCTTGTAGTACAAATTGACCCGGGACCAATACCAATTTTTAATCCATCAGCACCAGCTTTTATTAGTGGCTCAACTGCTTCTTCATTTGCAATATTTCCGGCAACCAACTGAATATTAGGAAAGGTGCTTTTTATAGTTTTTATCATCTCAAAAACTTTATGTGAAAAAGCATGAGCAGTATCAATAAAAACTACATCAACTCCTGCCTCAATAAGAGCTGCAGTTCTTTCAATAGTATCCACTGAAATACCAATCGCAGCGCCGACTCTTAATCTTCCGTGAGAATCTTTGCAGGCATTTGGATATTTCTTCTTTTTTTGGATGTCTTTGAAAGTAATAAGTCCGAGCAATTTATTATCTTTATCAACAACAGGAAGCTTTTCGATTCTATGCTGTTGAAGAATTTTTTCAGCTTCTTCTAATGTAGTTCCAATAGGTGCAGTATGCAAGTTATCCTTTGTCATTACATTTTGAATCAGCTCGCTTGGATTTGGCTCAAATCTTAAATCTCTGTTTGTGATGATACCAATTAATTTATGTTCTTCATCAATAATTGGAATACCGGAAATGCTATATTTTGACATCAGGTCTAAAGCATCTTTTACTGTCTTGTTCCTTGTAAGAGTAATAGGGTCGCGAATCATACCGCTTTCACTTCTCTTAACTCTATCTACGTGGTCAGCTTGCTTAGCAATAGACATATTCTTATGAACAACTCCAATTCCGCCGTCTCGGGCTATCGCAACAGCCATTTCAGAATCAGTAACAGTATCCATTGCAGCGCTAAGAAGTGGAATATTGAGTTCTACTGTTGGCGTTAGCAAGGTTTTTGTATCTGTTTCCCTTGGCAAAACCTCTGAATAAGCTGGAACAAGCAATACATCGTCGAAAGTTAAGCCATCGCCAATTATCTTTTCTTTTATCATATTAGTTCAAATTACTTAAATTTTGCTCTTCTGCCGATTCTACCAAAATTGAAATTTTATTATTGCTAACCTCGGTAAAACCCTTTGCAGTTTTAAAAAGTAGTTGCTTATTATTTTCATCAACAAGTTTAATCCAACCGCCTTCCAAAGTAGATACTATTGGTGCATGGTTAAATAGTATTTGAAAACTGCTCTGACCGCCGGGAACGGTTACAGATAATGCTTTATTTTTAAATACAACCTTTTCCGGTGTAATTATTTCTACATCTAATAGCTTGTCTTGTGTCATATTTTTATTTAATTAAAATTAAGCATTTTGTTTTTTTGCTCTGTCAAAGACTTCGTCAATAGTTCCGGCATAGCTAAATAGTGGCTCCGGAACCTCATCACATTCACCATTCAAAATTGCTTTGAAACCAGCTATTGTATCTTCTATTTTGCAGTAGCGTCCTTCGTAACCGGTAAACTGCTCAGCAACAAAGAATGGTTGTGAGAAGAACTTCTGAATTTTTCTTGCTCTGAAAACAGTTTGTTTATCTTCGTCAGAAAGCTCATCCATACCGAGAATATTGATAATATCCTGTAAATCTTTGTATGTTTGAAGGACTTTTCTTACTTTTGTAGCAGTATCGTAATGGTCATCACCGATTACAAGCGGGTCTAAAATTCTGGAAGAAGAATCTAATGGGTCAACTGCTGGATAGATACCAAGCTCTGAAATTTGACGTGAAAGAACAGTCTTTGCGTCTAAGTGGGTAAAAGTATTGGCTGGCGCCGGGTCAGTCAAGTCGTCAGCAGGAACATAAACTGCCTGCACTGACGTAATTGCCCCTTTATCTGTTGAAGCAATACGTTCTTCCAGAATACCAAGTTCAGTAGCCAGTGTTGGCTGATAACCAACAGCTGAAGGCATTCGTCCAAGAAGAGCCGAAACTTCCGAGCCAGCTTGAATAAACCTAAAAATATTATCAATAAACAAAAGGATGTCTCTTCCTTCTTCATCGCGGAAGTATTCAGCAATGGCAAGAGCAGTTAATGCAACTCTTGAACGGGCGCCGGGAGGTTCGTTCATCTGTCCGAATACTAAAGCTGTTTTATCAATAACACCGGATTCGTTCATTTCGAGATAAAGGTCGTTCCCTTCACGGGTTCTTTCGCCTACTCCACTAAATACGGAATAGCCACCGTGATGCTTTGCAATATTATGAATGAGTTCCTGAATAATTACCGTTTTTCCTACACCAGCACCTCCGAAGAGACCAGTTTTACCACCTTTTGTAAATGGCTCGACTAAATCTATGACTTTAATACCGGTTTCAAACATTTCCTTTGTTGTGCTTAATGTCGAGAATTCTGGTGATGGGCGATGCAAAGAATATTTCTTTTTGAATTTAATAGCACCTTTACCATCAATAGGTTCGCCAATAACATTCATCATTCTTCCAAGCACTTCATTTCCGACTGGAATCATAATCGGCTCTTCTCTATCAATAACAGTCATTCCACGTACTAATCCATCGGTTGAATCCATAGCAACTGAACGAACTCTGTCCTCTCCAAGGTGCTGCTGAACTTCGCAAATAAGAGTGCTTTCTTCACCTGTTTCGGGGGAATTTCGCTTTATTTCCAATGCGTTTAAAACAGCCGGAATTTTTCCCTCAGAAAATTCAACATCAACAACAGGACCGATTACTTGAACTATACGACCTTCATTCATAAAATTTTCCTTAATTTGTTTTTTGATTTATTATTAAGAATTGTATTTTCATATTAAAATTTGCTAATTTTAAAAATGCAAAATTACATAATTATTTGCTAATTCACAAAAAGTTCGTTATTTTAAATTTTTTACTGACTATTTTTGTAATTGAAAAATATAGCTTTTTTTAACTATATTATTCATAAATAATAAAGTAAATTCTTTATCACTCATTCCCAAGTTGTACTTGGGAATGCAACTTTCACAAAAGCTATGCTTTAACTCTTTATTAATAAAAAAATGCAAAGCACAGCTTGAAAAGACATCTTCTTTCCCAAGTGCTACTTGGGAAGGAGTTCAATTGTTAAATATTGTTTTTTTAAAGCAACTGAATGACTAAATTAATATCAAATATTGGTAAAAGTATCCTGAATTTTATTTCAGAATTCGGACAAATCGCTATCTTTCTTTACAAAGTAGTAAGATATTTTCCACGCATTTTTAAAGACAGAAGATTGGTTTTGGAACAAATGGCAATCGTTGGAACTGATTCGCTTCCACTCGTTATTTTAATTGGAATTTTTACTGGAGTCATAACTGCTCTTCAGGCAACTATGCTTTTTTCAAAATTCAATCTGATTGACATTACAAAACCATTTCTTGGTTCATCAATTTCTACTGCAGTCTTTACCGAACTTACTCCTGTTTTAACTGCTCTTGTTATAGCAGGTAGAGTTGGTGGCTCAATTGCTGCTCAAATTGGAACTATGAACGTTTCTGAACAAATTGATGCTCTCGAAATGATGGCTATTGATAAAAACAGGTTTCTTGCAATGCCAAGGGTCTTTGCCGCGCTTGCTATGATGCCGGTGCTTGTTGTTTTTTCTAATGTAGTTGCTCTTCTCGGCGGCTATCTGCTTGTTGCTTTCAAATACGATTTTTCTGTTTTTCAGTTCTTTGATTCAGTTCAAAGATTTTTTCAAATAAATGAAATAATTATTGGACTTACTAAAGCACTGCTATTCGGAGGAGTAACTGCATTAATTGGCTGCCATGTTGGTTTTTCTACTGAAGGAGGTGCAGAAGGTGTCGGTAAAAGCACCGTTCGCGCATTTACTCTATCCGCAGCTTCAATCATCGTTATTGATGCTCTATTCGGATACGTTGTTTAAGTGATAAGTGATAATTAGGTTATTGAGTTATTAGGTTATTAGGTTATTAGGTTATCTTACGCATACATCTTATGAGAAATGAAAAATTGTACTGTTGATACTTTCTTTAATCCACAAGTCTTATTCCCCTCTTGAGAGGGTCAGGAATGTGTACTTGGTTGTTTATTACTCATTTTACTCAAAACACTTATTATAACTTTTATAGTAAATAATTATTAAGTTGAGAAGTATTGCTTTTTAAAATATTCTTTTTTGTGTTCTTAGTGAAATACTTTGTGCTCTTTGTGTTAAAAGAAATAACCACAAAGAACACAATGATTTAACGAAGAACACAAAAAATTATTTTTTTAAAAATTAACAAGAGATTTTAATATCAAATCTCCAATGCGAAAGGTGAGTTATTAAGTTATTGGGTTAATACTTAATGGATTATTTGTGATTAATGAAAAATAATTATCCCGTAGGGATTTGATATTTGTAACAGAAATAATCCTTGACTGTGCTTATCCCGTAGGGATTACATATTAAAATGCAATTAAAATATTTTATAACTAAAGGATAAGCAAATAGCAGCTTGTTTTAAAAAACATATTAGCACTGTTGTAAAGTATAGATGATTTTGTAAACTCAAATTAATCAAAATAATTTCCTTAATTCTTAGGTTTGAATTGAGTAATGTGAGATAAAATAATTATGTAAATATAAACTAAATTAATATTATTATAACAACTAGAAAAGATAAATATACAAGTAAAAAAATAAATATAAAAATATGATAAAAAAAATTTTAATTGCAAACAGAAGTGAAATAGCTTTAAGAATAATCAGAGCTTGCAAAGAATTAGGAATACAAACAGTAGCAGTTTATTCAGAAGCAGACAAAGACTCTTTACATATACGTTTTGCAGACGAAGCAGTTTGTATAGGTCCAGCAAAAAGTAAAGATAGCTACCTTAATATTCCTGCAATAATATCAGCATGTGAATTGACTAATTCAGATGCAATTCACCCGGGATACGGTTTTTTAGCAGAAAACGACAGATTTGTTGACATTTGCAATCAATGCGGAATAAACTTTATTGGTCCAACATCAGAAGCTATGAGGCAAATGGGAAATAAATCAGTTGCTAAACAAACGATGAAAAAAGCCGGAGTTCCAGTAATTCCGGGAAGTGACGGTATTATTACCTCTCTTCAAAATGCTTATGAAATTTGTGAAGAAATTGGCTATCCCGTTTTGTTAAAAGCATCTGCCGGCGGTGGTGGAAAAGGAATGCGAGTTGTTAATTCAAAAGAAGAATTGGAAAAAGCTTTTGCTCTGACAAGAAATGAAGCAGAACTCTTTTTTAACAATTCTGAAATTTACATTGAAAAATTAGTTACTGGCTCGCGTCACATCGAAATTCAAATTATTGGCGATAAACACGGAAACGTAATACATTTAAATGAGCGTGAATGTTCGATTCAACGCAGACATCAAAAATTGATTGAAGAAGCCCCTTCACCAATAATTAGTCCGGAATTAAGGAAAAAAATGGGTGAAGCAGCTGCAAAAGGAGCAAAGGCAGTTGGATATTTTGGACCTGGCACAATTGAATACTTAGTTGATAAAGAGTTAAATTTCTATTTTATGGAAATGAATACAAGAATTCAGGTGGAGCATCCTGTTACCGAAGAAGCTATGAGTATAGATTTGATTAAAGAGCAAATTAAAATAGCTCAAAATGATGTTTTAAGCTTAAAAGAAGCCGAACCTAAATTTCATTCGATTGAATGTCGTATAAATGCAGAAGACCCGTACAATAATTTCAGACCATCGCCCGGAAAAATAACAAGTTTGCATTTTCCCGGCGGAAGAGGTATCCGGGTCGATTCTCATATTTATCAAGGATATGTTATTCCATCGCATTACGATTCTCTTCTTGCTAAACTCATTACCTTTGCAAATACCCGTGAAGAAGCTATTGCTAAAATGAAGCGTGCATTAGAAGAATTCGTAATTGAAGGAGTTCCTACTACTATTCCTTTCCATTTAAAAATGATGAACAATCCAGATTTTATAAATGGAAATATTGATACAAAATACCTTGAAAGAGTTGACTGGCAGGAAATGTAGATAATGATAAGTGATAAATGATAAATGATTAGTGATAAGTGATTAATACCAAATCACTAACTAAAAGTCCAAAATCAAAATGTCATTCCGAACCCCCAGACAAAGCAAGTGCTTTATTTAAATGGAGATGACAAAATGTGTCATTCTGACGAATGTCAGAATCTATCTTG
>DAIOVK010000084.1:0-9194 GCA_036759045.1 Kapaibacterium sp. (SeqCode)
AAAATTTCAAAATGAAGTATATAAAAATTAAGGAATATTTCGTATTTTTGAAGTTTATAAATTTGAAAATACAGATGAATAATATAAGAAATTTTAGCATTATTGCTCATATAGACCACGGCAAATCAACACTTGCCGATAGATTACTCGAAAAGACCGGTCGCGTAACATCACGCGAAATGGTAACCAATCAAATATTAGACGACAATCCATTAGAACAGGAGCGTGGTATTACAATTAAACTCCACGCAATCCAAATGAACTATACTGCAAAAGATGGCAACGAATATATTTTAAATTTGATTGATACTCCCGGACACGTGGACTTTTCCTACGAAGTTTCACGCTCCCTTGCTGCCTGCGAAGGCGCCTTGCTTATTGTAGATGCAACTCAAGGGGTGGAAGCACAAACGATTAGCAATCTTTATATGGCAATAGATTCAAGTTTAGAAATTATTCCAATAATCAATAAAATTGATTTGCCCAGTGCAGTAACTACTGTTGAAGCCGTTAAACATCAGATTATTGATTTAATCGGCTGCCCCGAAAGCGATATTTTGATGTGTTCTGCAAAACAGGGTATTGGCATTGAGGAAATTTTGGAAGAAATAGTACTTAAAGTCCCACCACCAAAAGGCGACCCAGATGCTCCTTTGCGTGCATTGATTTACGATTCCATTTTTGATTCTTATCGAGGAGTAATCGTAAATGTTCGTATTTTTGAAGGAATTTTAAAAGAAAAGGATAAGATTTATTTCCATGCTACCCAACAAACTTATGACGTTGAAGAAGTTGGCATAATGCACATGAAACGTTTTCGGACAGGTGAACTTTCTGCTGGCAATGTTGGCTATCTAACTGCCAGTATTCGCAATCTGCAAGACACAAAAGTAGGCGATACAATCACAAATTATAATCGCCCTTGCGAAAAGGCGATTGAAGGATTTAAAATCGTTAAACCGATGGTATTTAGTGGAATTTATCCATCTGATGCGGCAGATTTTGAGGATTTGCGTGAATCTCTTGCAAAGTTGGTACTAAACGATTCTGCAATCACTTACGAGCCGGAAAGTTCAAATGCTCTTGGTTTCGGTTTTCGATGCGGTTTCCTTGGACTTCTTCATCTTGAAATAGTGCAGGAACGGCTTGAACGCGAGTTCGACCAAAATATTGTAACCACTGTTCCTAACGTAAGATACAAAGTTATTAAAACAAATTCAGAGGAAATTTTTATTGATAATCCAGCTCAGCTTCCGCCACGTGGAAATATTTCTGAAATTCAGGAGCCATTTATTAAAGCACAAATAATTACACCCGATGAATATATTGGCAGTATAATGAAACTGTGTATGGACAGACGCGGATTATTAAAAAATACAACTTACCTTTCTTCAGAAAGAGTTGATGTGGAATTTGAGCTTCCTCTTGCTGAAGTAGTTTTCGATTTCTATGATAAATTAAAATCAATTTCACGCGGCTATGCATCGCTTGATTATGAATTTCTTGAGTATAGAACTGAAGATTTAGTTAAATTGGATATTTTATTAAATGGCGAACCGGTTGATGCTCTTTCAACGATTGTCCATAATTCAAAATCAGCCGATTGGGGCAGAAAACTTTGTTCTAAACTAAAAGAGTTAATTCCACGTCAAATGTTTGAAGTAGCAATTCAAGCTGCTATCGGTGCTAAAGTAATATCCAGAACTAATGTGCAGGCAATGAGAAAAAATGTACTTGCAAAGTGCTATGGTGGTGATATTTCAAGAAAAAGAAAACTTCTTGAGAAACAAAAAGAAGGCAAAAAACGTATGAAGCAAATAGGCAAGATTGAAATACCACAGGAAGCATTTCTTGCTGTTTTAAGTATTGATAATAATTAATTTGTAGTTATGAAAAATATTAAAAATCCAAAAGAACCAGTAAAAACGATTCCTCAAAACGAGAGTGAAATGAATTTTTTTAAAAAAGCTTTTAAATGGTATAAAGAAAGAAGAGCAGCCAAAAAAGAAAAGCAAAAGCAAATGACTTTTCAGGAAAGCGTGATTTCCTGGGTGAAAACTATAGTTGGTGCTTTTATTATCGTTATGATAATTAACGGTATTGCTATTGCATCATTTGTTGTTCCTACGGGCTCAATGGAGAATACTGTAATGACCGGCGATTTTTTATTTGTTAATAAGTTTGTCTATGGTCCTACAACCCCGCAGGTTATTCCATTTTTCAATATTCCACTGCCATACTACAAATTTCCCGGTATTAAGGAACCCGAACGTGGTGATGTAATAGTTTTTGTTTATCCCGGCGATAGAGATGAAGTGAAAGCAAAGGAGTTTCAGTATTATTTGAAACGCTGTGTTGCCGTTGCAGGCGATAGTATGTATTTGAAAGATAAGAAATTATATGTTAATAATCAGTTAGTTCCACTTGCAGAAGATGGTAAATACCTGATTGACCACAATAATCAGCCAGCTACTTTCCCGTTTGGTAAAGGATTTACGTTTGATAATTACGGGCCAATCAGAATTCCAAAAAAAGGAGATGTTATTCCTTTAAACAATTCAAACTTTTATGAGTGGAATATTCTAATCCAACGCGAAGGGCATCAGATTGAAAAAAATGGTGATATGATTACAATTGATGGAAAATCCTCAAATTCTTATACTATTGAACGTGATTACTGCTTCGGACTTGGAGACAATCGCGACAATAGTTTAGATAGCCGTGCATGGGGGTTTATACCAGTTGAAAATGTAGTAGGGTCTCCGATTATTGTTTACTGGTCATGGGATACCAACCTTCCTTTAGCTGATTTTTTCAAAAAAATTACTACAATTCGATGGTCAAGAATTGCTAATTTAATTGATTAAGAAATTTTTACACTACCAATCGTTCGTTAAGTTTTTCAGGTAAAAGTAAAGTTGTCATTTTAACTCACAGACAAAAGTCTTGCTTTATCGTGGGAGTAGGGAATGATAGATTATAATGACAATACTGTTGTCGGTTTGAATTATATGTTATCTGATATTTTATTATTTTTATCTGAGTTTAGAAAATTTAGTAAGTTATATTTTAAATAGACAAAAATTAATAAATATTTATTCATATTTTATATAAATTGCATCTATTATTTTAATTATACTCAATTAGTTACATTAGTTATTAAATGGAGAAAATGGAATACGAAGATAATCCGGAAAGTATTAAATACTATGTAAAAAAATATTTAATATCAAATAAAGAGTATTTTAAAGGAAAGAAAGTAGTAGATTTCCCGGCTGGAAATGGAATAACGACCCGCATTTTAAAAGGAATTGGAGCAATTCCGATTCCTATGGATTTATTTCCTGAGTATTTTGAAATTGATGATATTAATTGCATTAGAGCCAATATCCGCGATAATCTTCCATTAGAAGATAATTCAGTAGACGCATTTATCTGTCAGGAAGGTATTGAGCATTTTAGCGACCAGTATAATGCCTTGAGAGAATTTAACAGAGTATTAAAACCAAATGGTATCTTAATGATAACAACTCCAAATTACTCGAATATTAGAGCGAAGTTAAGTTATCTCTTGTCTGAAAGTGAACGTTTTAATTCAATGATGCCTCCTAATGAACTTGATAGTATTTGGATGTCTAAAAGAGAAGTAACCGATGAAATTTATTTTGGACATATCTTTTTGATTGGCATTCAAAAATTAAGAGTATTAGCTAAATTATCAGGTTTTAAAATTAAAAAGTATCATTTTACTAAAATTAAAACTACTTCATTTATTTTATTTCCCTTATTTTATCCTTTTATTCTACTTTCAAATTTAATATCATATAAAAAAAATTTAAAAAAAAATATAGATTATGATCTAGAAGTAAAAAAAGCTATTTATGGTGAAATATTTAGACTGGCTATTTGTCCGAAAATTTTAGTTGGGGGGCATTTAATGGTTGAATTTGAAAAAGAACAAGACTTTAAAATTGTTACTAAATTCTTAAAAAGTAAACATAAAGATTTTGGAATAACTTAAAACGGTTTATAAGAAATATCATTCATTTATGAAATCATCGAAATCTTTTATAAAAGCATCGAAATCAATACCATAAATTTTTTTAAAATTCATTTTATAATCTGAGTTGTCTATCAAAGTTTTCATAAAAATCAGCATTTTTTCTTTTCCAAAGCGAATTACCATATAATCAACAATGCAAGCAAGTTCAGAATATATAAAAGCAATTTCGTTTTTCATATTGAGTTTGATTTTTTCTTCATTCTTAGTTTTGAAATATTCTGGCGGCATAAAATTCCCTTGTCGAATTAAGGAATATGTTAATTCTTTACTCGGATAAAAGGAAGTACCCATCTGATTGGCACTATACACTGCCAAGCCCTCTAAGAACCATTCAGGATATTTAATGGAACTGAATAAGCCACAATGCTGATAAATAAGAGTATGGGACAGTTCGTGGGTTACATATATCTCCATAGATATTTTTCCTGCCTGAGCTTCTTTGATTGCCCAGGGAGAAATGAATAAATTGCTGTTCGGATAAACACAAAATCTTGCTTTTGAAATGGATCGATTAAGAAATGCAGAACTATCTCTGAATATATAAATTTTTGGTTTATATTTGAATTTTAACCCGTGAAATTCTTCAACTATTGGAATAAGCGTATCTATACTTTTTAAATTTGGAATGTCAGAGCCATCTTGAATGTAGATTTCTGTATTCTGCATTTCATTTTTCTCGAAACCAATATAAACAGGAGAATAAGCAAATAATTTTCCAAATAATAAATGATGAGTAAAAACAACAATTAGAATAAAGATTATTCCAAAAACTGAATATAAAATTTTTCGTTTCATTTCAATTATTTATAATTTCAAAGCATTTTTCTTTGTCTTCTTCAAGTTGAGTTTTTATTTCTTCGATACCTTTAAACTTTTTTTCTTCCCGAATAAATTTAAGAAAATGTACCGATACTTTTTTCCCATATAAATCCCCTTCGAAATCGAAAAGATGAACTTCCAAAAGCAAATCGCCATCATCTTCAAAAGTAGGTCGCACTCCAATATTTGCCATTCCGTAATAAGATTTTCCCTGAATTTCAGAAGAAACCAGGTAAACTCCTTTAGCCGGAATTAATTTATATTTATTTGAAAAAGAAAAATTGAGTGTTGGAAAACCAATCGTCCTGCCACGTTTATGTCCTTCAACGACTACATCTTCAATAAAATATGGATAGCCCAGCAATTCGTTTGCAAGTTCAACCTGCTGAGATAAAATCAAATTACGGATTTTAGTGCTTGAAATGATTAATTCTTTTTCCAGAAAAGCATCAATTTTTTTAATTTGAAAATTGTATTCATTAGACAAATCCATAAGCAACGATTCGTTGCCTTGTCGGTTTTTCCCAAAAAGGTGGTCGTAACCTATTAAAAGAGTATGCAATCCAATTTTTTTTACTAAATATTTAACAATGAAATCTTTTGCATCAGTTTTTGCAAACTCTATTGAAAATGGGATAATTAAAACGTTTTCAATCCCATTACTTTTGAATAATTTCAATCGCTCATCAATCGTGGTTAAAAGGAAAATCTGCTTTCTGCCCACTTTGTTTAAAACTATTTGTGGATGAGGTTCAATTGTCAATATCAAATGCCTTAAATTTTTTTTATTTGATATTTCTAATAATTTGTCAATAATCAACTGATGGCCGCGATGGACGCCGTCGAATGTGCCAACGGTTAAAATTGTATCTGGATTATATTCTATTTCGTTAAAATTATTATATATGTTCATAAACCTTAATTATTAATTTCTTGTATAATTACAAAAAGGATAATTTGTACAACTATAGAAAAAACGACCAAATCTGTTTTGTTTACGCTGCATAGTACCACCACATAAATCACACAATGCAAAATTCGGATCATTTACTAGACCTAAATCTTTTTCTAATTCTAATATAAATTTGGATTTATTATTATTACTAGTGAATATAAAATTCTTATATTTTGCTCGTGTTATAGCTACATAAAAAAGTCTTCTCTCTTCTGCGTTTTCAAAAGATTCATTTTCACTCAAAATGTAATCTAATATGGGGTCGTCAGATATTTCAGAAGGAAATCCCCATTTCCCACTAATCATATTTAATATAATTGAAAAATCACAAGTTAAACCCTTAGATTTGTGAGCTGTAACAAATTCTAAATCTAAAGTGGGATAGTTATTTTTATACGATTGAAAGTTCATTATTTTATCATGGTTAAATCTAGCAATAAATAATACTTTTGCATCATTTTTAAAATTTCTACATTCATTTAGAATTCTCTTTATATTCTTTTCTAAAGGATTATTATTATCTATAGTTATAATTTCAAAAGCATTTTCATTATTGATATTATTTTTAGTAAATAAATTCTTTTTTAATTGTGATTTATTTTTTTGAATAAATTTACTACTTATTTCTAAAATTTTGTCATTAAACCTATAAGTCTGTTCAATCTTTAAAACTTGAGTAAAGCCAAAATACTTTTCAATATTACTCATTAGTGTAATATCGCTACCTGCAAATCTAAATATTGATTGCCAATCATCACCAACAGCAAACAATTTTGAACCTTTTTTTTGATTTAAAAGTTCATTTATTAACTTATATCTTCCAACAGATAAATCTTGAAACTCATCTACAATTATATACTTAAAATTGGAAATATATTTCTTATATTTAACACATTCTGTCGCCATATTTATCATATCACTAAAATCAATTGCTTTACTTTGTTTAAGAATATTATCATATTTTTTATAAATAATTTTGTAACATTCAATAAAAGCAGAAAATCGATCGTCATTTATTATTTTCGATTTTTCCTCAAGTTCAGAAATTGATATTAAATTTGATTTAGCTAAATTTAAAAAAGAAAACATTAATTCAACAAATGGATTTAATAAATTATTTGAATTTATTTGATCTAATATTTCTTTTTTTGATTTTAGATTTAATTGAACATTTGATTTTACTAATTTCATTTTCAAATTATCTAACAAGACATTTCTTTTATTTTCATAAGAATATGTTTCAATAAGTTTTGTTCCATATTTTTTATGAGTTTCTCTTTTCCATTTAATTTCGTTGTTATATTTTTCTTTTGGTGGTAAATCGCTTCTATTTGTGAAAAAAGGGGGGACATTACCATGCTCATCAATTGCAAAATGTTCAATGTAAATATCAAAATTGGGTAAATAAAAATCAGGGTGATATTGTCTATGAGTTGGAGTTGATAAATCAACTTCATATGGACTTTCGTATTTATAATCAACACTATTTATAAATAGAAAGTTTGAAATTTTCAATTCTTCAAAACTTTTTACTCTTTCATTTTTTAATGTTCTAATATCATGAGCTTTTAAATGCTGATAATAATCATTAAGTGTTTTAAATTCAAACTTTGGTTTTTCAGGTCTTAATTTAAAAGCAAAAAAGTCAAGAAATATATTTTTTGTATCATTAAGAAAAGAATTTTCAATAAGTTCCTTTAATGTTTCTTTTATTTTTGAATCTTCACCATTTAAATATAAGTCAGGTGTAAATTTTTCAGAAACCCCAATAATGTTATATCCAATACTATGAAAAGTATGTATATTGATATGTGTTTTAATTAATTCGTTAATTCTTTCATAAATTTCGTTGGCTGCTTTTTTAGTAAACGCTATAAGTAATATTTGTTCTGGTTCAGCTAGTTTCTTTTCTAAAATATATGCTGTTTTACCAATTATTGTAGATGTTTTACCTGTTCCTGCTCCTGCAATTACTAATGAATTTTTTTCGTCAGTTATGATTGATTCAATTTGTTGATTATCAAATGGTTGATTTTCGATTAATTTATAAAAAAAATCTTTGTATTGATTTTTTTCATTTTCTATAAATGATTTATTGTAATTTTTTTGAATTTCATCAATATTGTTTTTAATATTAAATAAATAAAAAATATTATTTCTTAATTCTTTATTTAAAATAAATATTGCTGTAAATGATTTAAACTTAATCAGTAATTCAAATTTATTTAAGAATTCCTCTTTTTTTGTAAAATCAAAATATTCTTCATTATTAGTATATCTTTTAAAAATATATAATAATTCATTTATTTCACAATGTATTCTCATTAAATGGATATTTACTTTAAAACCATAGTATATTATTGATGCTGAAAGAATTGATATAATTATGTATATTAACATATAATTTTCTTTTTATAATAATTTTACTTGTTGCAATTATAAATCACGAATACTCAAATCTATTAATATTAAAAATATGTTTGATTAAATGTGTTATTATTTCTCTTATCATTTTTGCTTTACAATCCTTGTCATAAACAGTTTCATAAAAAAACCAAAAGCAAGTCCTCCCAGAATCCAAATAGGAATACCAATAAAAAACTTTCCCCATATAAACGTATCTAAAAAAATATCGAATAAAGTCATAAAAACAAACATAAATAAACCGAATTCAAGTCCAGTTTTGAGCCATTTCTTTTTGTCAAAAACATTCACAACTTTTTCAGTACTTACATTTTCATATCTTTTGGGTTGTGCTTTTAGCCATTTTTCTTTAAGTGATTTTCTGAATGGTAACCAAAAAGGAGAAGTTATTCCAAGGATTAAAAGAGAAGTTAAATTTGAAATACAGGGAATTATATTTCCACATTTGGGGCAATAGAGTCCAAACCAGTTTTTAAAAGCAGTGCCATTTTGAGATGACCAAACTCTGCCATCGTGCATTGCTCCGCAATGAGGACAGGGAACAATACTACGTTCAAATGCTTGCTTTTCTGATTGTTTGTCTTCTAAATAGACTTTAGGAATTTTTTGCCCTAAAATCAGTTCATTAAAAGCTAAACCTGGATTTAAAATCCAGTGCAGTACCATCCAGTTTTTCCATGTAAAAACCTTGTATTTATATGTGTCGAATTGCATTTGTTTTTTGCTTATGTTATTCCTTAAAATCTTCTAATGGTTCATCAAAATCTTCAGACATAATGTAATCTCCTTTTCTAGCGCCAAAACCACCTCTTGATACAAAATCAGATTCTTTATTATTACGAATCGTTTTAGTAAGCAAATAATTAGAAAAATCAAGTATTTCCTGTAAATAATAGTCTGGAAGTTTTGATAGATTTGCAACTATTGTTTCTT
>DAIOVK010000085.1:0-3339 GCA_036759045.1 Kapaibacterium sp. (SeqCode)
GTCTTTATGAAATGGGGTATTTCGTCGTTTATAATCACTTCGTTGAAAAAACTGGAAGCGACCAGTATTTTCAGCTAAATGATGACAATCTTTTTGGAACTGATGAAAAAAGCTACGATTTTAAAAAGTTTTATAATAATGATAAAAATATTGGGAATCGAAATGAACTCCAGCTTTCGCTTTTCAATCAGGCGGAGTTTGTTATTGGTCCTCAGGGTGGCAATCTCTACCTTCCGGCACTATGCCATAAAAATTTGTGGATTTTGATGCGTGATGGTATTTACTTGGATTATCTTGAATTCGGCAGAATTTTCGATATTGAAGTAAATATGTTTTACGAACCAATCCATCTGATTAATTCATTAAAGAGTTTGAAAGACAATATACATCGAAAAAAATATACAAAAAAAGCAATAGAAAAGCTGCATTATTCTCTAACCGGTGTTGGCAGTCCAAAAGCTGTAGTGCAGGAAGATTTACTTTTTTCAGTATGTATTTTTACATATAACAGAGCCGAATATATAAAAGAAGCAATTAACAGCGTTTTAGAACAAAGCTATGAAAATTTCGAACTGGTCGTATTCGATGATGGTTCAACAGATGACACTACAGAAATCATTCGTTCTATTGATTCAGATAAAATTAGATATTTTAAGAAAGAACATACTAATGCACCAGATACACGTAATCGTGCAATCCGTGAAGCAAAAGGGAAATATATTATCTGGCTCGGTTCCGATGACAAACTAAATCCAGATGTTTTATTTAATTATTCAAATATAATCAAGGAAAATCCCAAAATAGATGTAATTTATGGAGACCTGTATATTTGCGACGAAAATTTAAAAATTAATCAGGATTTAGTTTATGAGAATTGGGAGGGGCGTAATAAAGAACTTTTAACTAATATGCTTTTTACTGACCCTCTGCCAGATGGAGGCAGTGCTTTCAGAAAAACACTTTATACTCAATATGGTGATTATAATACTGATTTCACCCGCGCTCACGATTACGAATGGCTTTCACGCATTGCTAAATTTGCTTATTTTAAAAAAGTTGACAAGTTTGTTTATAAATGGAGGTGGCATTCACGGAATATGTCCTCCGGCTCTGTGGACATTGATTTTTCTTTCGATATTGAAGTCGTTAAAAGAATTATCAACAGCCACAAATTAGAAGAACTTTTCTTTTATTTGAACTGGACAAATTCCTCGCGTGCTAAAGCAGATGCCTATCTTTATCTCACAAAAAGATTCTTACATCTTAAAGCATATAATATTGCCCTTGATTATCTTAAGCAGATTTATTTGCTTCATCCATCGCAGGATATAAAAAAATCTATTGACCAGTTTACTCAAATAGTGCAAAAAGAAGCTTCTCAAAGCAGCTTCATTGATAGCTTTGAAAGAAGCGAAGAAAAGCATACCGAAAGTGATGTTAAAGCTTTCGATGTATTGGTAAGCGTAATTATTCCAACAACTGGAAAGCGTCCTAAAGAGCTAGAACGGGCTATACAAAGCGTTTTGGACCAAACTCATAAGAATACTGAAATTATCGTTATTAATGATGGTGGCGATGAAAACCTTATTGATTTAATAAATCGGTTGAGTTCAAATAATAATAACATTGTATATTTGCGACATGAACGAAATATGGAACGCTGCGTTGCCCGAAACACCGGACTGAAGGCAGCACTCGGAAAATATATCTGTTATCTTGATGATGACGATATTTTTTATCCCAATCATATTGAAACGCTTGTTGCAGAATTGGAAAACAGCGAATTTAGAATTGCTTATACCGATGCTTACCGTGCAGTGCAGGAAAAAATTGGTGATGAATATATCACAACGAAAAGGGATGTTCCCTATTCAAAAGATTTTGATTATGATGAAATCCTTGTCGGAAATTTCATACCAATTCTCTGCGTTATGCACGAAAAATCCTGCCTCGACGAAGCAGGTGGTGGTTTTGACGAAAATATTCATACTCACGAAGATTTGGAACTTTGGATTCGTCTTTCACGTGAATTTAAAATCCTTCATATAAAACGTCTTACCTGCGAATTCGTTTGGCGGGACGATGGCTCAACTACTTCCTCTTCCCAAAGAGAAAATATGCTCCATTCTTTAGAATACATCTATGAAAAATATAAAGATGAAGTTCGGTTTAAACCATATTTACAAAACGCAAGAGAAATTAATCTTGAATACTTCAAAAAGGAAGTTGAAGAGTTAAAAAGAAAACAGCAAATCGAAGAACAAAATGAAATTGTTAAAGAAATAAGGAAACAGAGTGATGATGAAGATGAAGTCGCTGCTTCAATCATAATTCCAGTACTCAATAATATTGAATATACTGAAAAATGTATCGAAGCAATACGAAGTACCTGCTCAGATTTGAACTATGAAATAATCGTAATTGATAATGGCTCAACAGACGGGACACGCGATTTGCTTTATGCTGAACAGATAATAGGAAGTGGATTAATCACTGTTTTTAATGACGAAGGCAAATCGTTTTCGCAATCAAACAATCAGGGTGCAGCTCTTGCCCGTGGGAAATATCTTATATTTTTGAATAACGATACGCAAGTTCAGCCGAACTGGCTTCATAGCATTATAGAAACTTTTGAAAAAGACGAGCAAATTGGAGTGCAGGGCGGAAAGCTACTTTATCCAAATGATACTGTTCAGCATTGCGGAATAGTATATGGTCCCGTCCAAAAAGATGTGAATATACATTTCCACATCTATCTTGCTTTCCCCAAAGATTTTGAATGTGTAAATATTGAACGCGACTACCAAATGCTGACTGGGGCTATGCTTGCTGTCAGACATAATCTTTTCAGGGAAATTGGAGGTTTCGATGAAAATTACCATTTCGGGCACGAAGACCTTGATTTGTGTCTTACTGCAAAAAAGGAAGGTTATAAAGTAAGATACAATCCGAATGCAGTAGCATACCACTTTGAAGCAAAGACAAAGCAACTCGAAGGCATTGAAAAATTCGAAAGATATTTTAAGAATCCGGAAAGCTATGATGCTCGTAACCAAAAGTATTTTAATGAAAAATGGGCTGATTTCCTTGTTCTTGATTCTGATATGTATTACCGTGAAGATGGTTTTTATGCTCTTCTTTCTGATGAAAACGAAAAAATGCAGTTTCAAAAACGCTTGACTCTATTGTCTGAAAAAGTTAATGAAATTATTAACAATAAAAACTTTGCATTGCTTACGAAAATTATTTCAATCATTAAAAACAAACCTGAAGAAGAAATTGACATTACAAAAGATATAAAATTTGAAGCAATACCTGAAAAACGCTTGCTCGAAGTAG
>DAIOVK010000085.1:3439-9190 GCA_036759045.1 Kapaibacterium sp. (SeqCode)
ATTACAAAAGATATAAAATTTGAAGCAATACCTGAAAAACGCTTGCTCGAAGTAGAAAAATTACTTTCAATTAATCAAAGAATTGAAGAAAAACCAGAAGAGAAAGAACCATCAGTTGAAAAAAAATTAAAAGTACTTTTTACAATGTTTGGTTGGAGCGAAAGCGGTGGTGGAACGACTCTTCCGCATGCAGAAGCCCTCGCACTTGCTAAAAAGAATGTTGATGTTGCAGTCTTTTATGCTGCCGGTAATCATCCGTCAAGCAAGCAACCATACTTTTTCGAGAAAAACGAAGAAGACGGAGTCGAACTTTATGGCGTTTTCAACCGCCCTAATTTTTTCTTAGATGAAACCAATCCTGCAAGGGAAATAAAAGATGAAAATATCTGCAAATATTTCGAAAGAGAAATAGAAGCTTTCAAGCCGGATATTGTTCATTTCCAAAACTTTCTTGGGCTTTCATTCGAAATTGCTAAAATTGCAAAGGAAAAAGGAATTAAATGCGTTTACACTCCGCATAATTATCATTTAATTGACCCAAGGTTATATCTCTTTAACTCAGATTTAAGTTTATGGAAAAATACAGATTTCTTTAAAAATTCTGAATTGCCTCTTAATTATCCTTATCTTGAAAAAGAGTACAGAAAACGCATTGAAACAACGAAAACGCTTTTAAACGATACTTTCGATTGCACTTTTGCTGTATCGAGAAGAATGAAGGAACTGCTAACAGAATTTTGCGGAAGTTCAGAAAGAATCTGTGTTGTTAATCAAATACCTCATTCAACTGCAAATTTACCAACTATACAAAAGGAAAGCAAAGAAATTGCATATCCAATTCGCATTGCTTTTATTGGTGGTGCAATGCCACACAAAGGAGTTCATATTATCGCAGAAGCAGCTCAATTGCTTGATAGCGGAAAAATTCAATTTGATATTTGGGGCTTTATTGATGATAATTACAAGCAATTTCTAATCAATATTGATAAAAAGCAAATGCTTAATTTCAAAGGGAACTACGAAAGCAGCGATTTAGTTAAAATCAGTGAAAGCAGCGATTTGGCAATTATTCCAAGTATTTGGGAAGATTGCGCCCCGCTTGTCCTTGCTGAAGCACTTGCTTTAAAATTGCCAGTTATAGCAGCAAATATTGGTGGTATTTCCGATTTTATTGCTAATGGCTATAACGGAATTTTATATAAATATGATTCTCCAACTGAATTATCGAAGGTTTTGATTAATTTTACCCAAGAACCAAATTTAATTAATGAATTAAGAGAAAATTGCAAACTAACGTATAATTTCAATGAATTTATAGAGCATTTAATTAAGGTTTATCAAATACTTATATCAAAAGATGAAATCAATTGTTTTGAAATAGAGAAATTCTTTATTGAGCAAACAAAATCTAATCAAAAGAATTTAAACTTAAATAATAAGAAGGAAAATTTAATGAGTAGTGAAGGAATGAATCGGGTGCAATTTGAACAAAACATCTATGGTGGCTTTTCTAATAAATTAGCAAGTGGAGTGTTGCCGGAAGTATTGCCAAATCCTCTTATTCTTAATCTTGGCTGTGGGAAAGATATTCGGGATGAATATATTAATATTGATATATTTTCCGATGACCCAAGAGTAGTAGGAATGGATATCCGGCACCTTGAATTTGCCGATAATTCTGTTGATGGCATCATAGCAAGCGATGTTTTAGAGCATTTTTCTCATCGGGAAGTTGATTCTATTTTAAAAGAATGGGCAAGAGTACTCAAACCGGGAGCAGAAATTATTATTCGCTGTCCTTCGCTGCATCTTCAGGTAAAAGCATATTACAACGGTATTTGGGATGCTGACATTGCTTCCTATATGATTTTCGGTGGACAGACCAATCCCGGCGATTATCATTGTGTTGCTTTTGATGAACATTCAATTAAAAAACATCTTGAGCTTGCCGGCTTTGAAGTCCTTGCTTTTGAAGAAATTGACACTCCGCAAGACCGTGGATACATTAATTTAAATATGACAGTAAAAGCAAGAAAAAAACTTACAAATGTTTTTGAACAACCAAATAAAATTTCAAATGGAAAATTTGAAGGTTTCTTCAGTACTCCTCCCCAAGATAATTTAGAAATAGAGAAGCAGGAAGAATACTTAATAAAAGAAGATTCTTTATTTGAAGAAAAACCGAAGATGCAAGAAAGCTTGTTTGATGATATTGAATACGAAAAGAAAGAGAGCGAGGAGCCAGTTTTTGATTATTCAGATTTAGAAGGATTGCTTAATCATAACAAGCCGGAACTGAATATTGTATGGGAAGGTTCTCAATTCGTTTACCATTCTTTAGCTCTAATTAACCGCGAGCATTGTTCGAATATCATAGATACCGGGCTTGCAGATTTAACAATCGTTCCTTACGAAAACGACCAGTTCTCCCCAGCAGGAAATGATAAATATGAAAAACTATTAAAAAATGATGTTAGATATAAACAAAAATCAGCAGAAGAAATAAGAAATTTACCTTACGTATGGATTAGGCACCAGTGGCCTCCAAACTTTGAACGTCCTCTCGGTGCAAAATGGGTAATCAATCAACCTTGGGAATATACACAATTGCGTGTTGATTTTGCAGAAGGATTCAAAAAAGCTGATGAAATTTGGACTCCTTCCACTTATTCCCGCCAATGCTTCGTAAATTCCGGTATTGATTTCAATAAGGTTCAAATCATTCCTAATGGTATTGACCCTAAAGTTTTTAAACCAAATGGCAAAAAGTTTGTAATTAATACTAATAAAAAACTGAAATTTATCTTCGTGGGTGGAACTATTTACAGAAAAGGTATTGACATTTTGCTTAAAGCATACATTGAAACATTCACCAGTTTAGATGAAGTAAGTTTAGTAATCAAGGATATGGGCGGAGAATCGTTTTATCAGGGACAAACAGCAAAACAGTTTATTCAGGATATTCAAAAGAATCCGAACAGCCCGGAAATTATTTATATTGATGAATACTTAACTGAACAAGATATAATTGAGCTTTATCATAGCAGTGATGTGTTTGTATGTCCTTATCGAGGTGAAGGATTTTCGCTTCCAACACTTGAAGCAATGGCTTGCGGACTGCCGGTAATTGTTACAAAAGGTGGTGCAACAGATGATTTCGTTCTTGACACATTTGCCTGGCGAATTAATTCAAAAGAGGTTTCGATTGGCGACCAGATGGGTGATAAAAAGATGACTGGAGAAGCGTTTGTGCTTGAAGCAGACAAAGATGAAATCGCTGCAGTAATGAAATTCATTTTTGAAAACCCATCTATTATAAAAAGCCGCGGCTTAATTGGTTCGAAAACAGCGAGAACCCTTTGGACTTGGAACCGTGCTACTTTGAAAGTATTTTCAAGATTAGATGCTTTATTCAATTTGAAATTAGCTCAAAAAGCTGAACCAATGCTTAAAGATGAAGAAGATGTTTATATATGGCTCGGTGTTGCTGAAGAACTGCTTTTAGAAAACAAGCTAAACGATGCATTGGAATTATTTATAAAAGTATATGAATTAAATCAACTTAAAGAACCAAGCAAAATCCATTGCTTAAACAGAATTATAAACATATTATTAGAATTAGAGCAGGATAAGAAAGCAGAAGAGTTTATAAATATTGCAAAAGAGAATTTTTCTAATAATATAGATTTGAAGTTCAATACTGCAATTCTGCATTTCAAGAAAGATGAAATTACAGAAGCGTTAGAAGTTTTGTCAGATGTATTAGACAGATGGAGAGAAGAGAAATTTTCAAGCACTTTAGGAATTATTTTGGAAGATATTTTACTGCAAACAGGCGAATGTCTATTGAGGTTTGAAGACAGCGAAGGAGCTATGCAGATTTATACTGAAGTTTTGAAATTAAACAACGAAAGTTTTATGGGTTGCTATGGCGCTGCACGTGCCTTTCTACTTTCTGAAATATTTGATGAAGCTAAAAATATGCTCCAATGGTCATTAAAACTAAATCCAAACTTTAAGGAAGCAAAAGAACTTTTGGAAAAAATTTCAGAATAAATATTTGATTTTAAAGAGATAATTTAAATATAAACTTTCGCAAAGTGTAGTTTTAAGAGGTGTAGAGACAAGGCATGCCTTTTCTCTACAAGAAAACTCAAAAACATGCTTTGCGTCTCAACAAAACCCTCTCTTTACGAAATTTTCAGATCCAGATGTCTTACTTTTTCGAGATGCAGGGCATCATTTCTTATTATCCAATTAACAATTATCAATTATTTAGATTTTTCTCTTCGTATGCCAATGAAATCTTTACTTATGTCTGTCATTCTGAACGAAGTGAAGAATCTCAAACTCTGTGGTAACAATGACTTGTGAGATTCTTCACTTCGTTCAGAATGACAGGGTAAAATTATGTCATCGCCATTTAAATAAAGGTCTTGCATTATCTTGGGGTTCGAAATGTCAACTTTTCTTGATAATTTGCGAAATTGTTCTTTACGAGAAAAATCTTCTAACTCCTTTATTTTCGTTATTGGGTAAGGAGTTCTGAAATTGAAGAAAAAAAATTCCATACTTTTGCAGTATGGAATTTTTTCGTTAATCATCTTTTAAAGATTCATAACAATCATAAAACTAAGGAGTACAAGTTAAAAAGTATAGAAAAATGTAATTCTTCCTGTTACAGAAGCATCAATATCTCTTCCATTTGGAATTTTTTCGTAAGTTTCAATAACAATATTTGGACTTAATGTGAATTTATCATTAACTTTATAATTTAAGCTGAGTAAGAACCAATTTCTCATATCTCCTTTGGAATCAGTATCAGTATTTGGGTCATAATAATCGTAACGAACAACTGCTGCAAGTTCTTTCATAAAATTGTATGATACAAATGCAGAAATACCCATTCCACTTTTATCTTTCAATTCACTATTCTTTGTAAATCCATTTTGTCTTGTATTTAAAAATCCTTCTAAACCAATAGTGAAAGCATCTTTCTCCTGATATCCCAAGAAAAGTGCATAAGTCAAATCGTTATTAGAAACAGTTTCTTTGGGGTCTGAAGTGCTTTTTGGGTCTGTTATGCCCGGTCTTGCTTTTAAGTCAGCATATAAGGTGGCAGTAAATTGCTTAATCGGAGAAAATTGAATATGTGCATAATATCTCTTGTATTTATCAGTTTCAGGTGAATTACCGCTCCCATTACCGTACATTACCCAATACTTAAACATTCCGTCTCCATCAATTTTTCCTTTTAATGTAACTGCTAAATCGCGGGAGGAAACGATTCCACGAGCATCCATTATTGTTTTTTCTAGAAAACGATTGCCCCAGAATGCTTCAGAAATTTCAAAAGCCGGAGTTGGCTGAATACCGACAATTAAATTGCTTCCGCTAAAAATATTTTTCCAGTTAATATAGGCATCTTTTACGTAAACACCAATTTTGCCATTGCTTGTATTTGCTGACTGGTCTGCTTCGAGGCGAAAACGTGTAGTAAAGTTATCTGAAATATCGTAATCATAAGTAAAATATATTCTTCTAAACTGAATACCATTCAAGTCTTTTCCTCCATTGTTAATTGCATTGGGTAAGGAAGTAATCCCAGTATCTCTTGCAACGTTATAGTAATAATCACCAAACATCAGACCAGAAAACTTACCTTTTGAGCTATTATCCTGTGCTGGCAGAAGTGTTACACAGAACATTGCAAATATAATCAATAATACTTTTTTCATATTTTCTCTTTCT
>DAIOVK010000086.1:0-9140 GCA_036759045.1 Kapaibacterium sp. (SeqCode)
TTCATTATTGGAAAAAGGAAAAAGAACACACCCCTGCCCCTCTCAAGAGGGGAATTGCGTAAGGTGAGTTATTTATTAAAATTTGTAGTATTATATAAAAAAATTTGAAAAATGATAAAAATTGAAAATGTTCATAAGAAGTTCAATCCGGGCACAATAAATGAAGTATATGCTTTGCGTGGAGTTAGTATTAATATTAAAGAAGGCGATTTTGTAACAATCATTGGAACAAATGGAAGCGGCAAAACCACATTGCTTAATGCTATAGCAGGTTCTTTCTTTCCCGATACTGGAAAAATAATAATCAATAGCGATGATGTTACTTTCAATCAGGATTTTAAACGAGCAAAACACATTGCCCGTGTTTTCCAAAATCCTTTTACGGGAACATCAGCAAATATGTCGATTGCAGAAAATCTGCATATTGCTTATTTACGAAATCACCATAAAATGCCAAAACTGGGTTTAAGCAAACACCAACTATCATATTTTAAAGAAGAAGTCAGGTATTTAGAAATGCAGCTTGAAGACCGCTTAAATGATACAATTGGAACTCTTTCCGGCGGGCAAAGACAAGCCCTTACTTTACTTATGGCTGTTATAAACAAACCAAAAGTGCTGTTGCTTGATGAACACACCGCTGCTCTTGACCCAAAATCTGCTGCTCAGGTAATGAAATTAACGCAGCATTTCGTAGAAAAGAATAATCTTACTTCGGTAATGGTTACTCACTCAATGCAACAAGCACTTGATTTCGGAAATCGTACTATTATGATGCATAAAGGGCAAATTATTGAGGACATCCCACTTTCTGAAAAAAAATGGCTTACTGTTGATGATTTATTAGAAAAATTCAATAATATCAGAAAAAATGAATTATTAAATCAGGAAATGCTTTCTGAACTGACGAGCGTTTATGCTTAAAAAGTAAAAGTGTAGTGTATCACCAGAACTCCTAATCCCATAACGAAAATAAAGGAGTTATGAGATTTGCCTCGTAAATAACAATTGCGCAAATCATACAGAAAAGGTGTCATTCCGAACCCACTGATAAAGCAAATGCTTCATTATAATGGAGATGACATCTTTGCTTTAGTAAAGCTTTGCGAAAGTTTGAAATAATAAGATGTCCTACATCTCCGAGATGTAGGACATCTAAATCATAGTGGTAGCAATGACTTGTGAGATTTTTCGTTGTGATTTCAATAACATCGCTAATTTTACCTATTAAAACTTTACGAAAGTTAAGAAATTTTCGCAAAGTATGAAGAATATACTTTCGTAAAGTTTCTTAACTTTGCGAAAGATTGAAAATCAAAATGCTTTCACTTCGTCGTCCCGCTCCATACGGGCGAAAGCCGAAGCGGTAGCCGTTGGAGCTTGGCGTTGTCGGTTCAATGTGTCAAACTTCATTATAAAGAACTTCGCCGTAACTTTCAATGGATTCCATAAACCCAGATGGGTCTTTGTCTTTTATGATTAAAACCGGCTCAATTATCGAATCTACTTCCCGCCTCATCTTATACAATAAGTTCAGCGATTCCAAATAGTTATGTTTTAACTCATCAACAATAACAGCAATGTCAATATCGCTTTCGCTGTGCCATTTGCCATTCGCATAAGAGCCATAAAGTATTACTTTTGATGGATTGAATTCCATTACTACTAATTTGGTAAACTCTTTTGCAAGTTTTAAAGCTGTGCTTTTATCCATTTCAACAACTCTTGAGTTTCTGAAAAAATTGTGTTGCAGTATTCTTTTGTAAGCAATCTGAAAAGTTCTTCTTTGTAAGTTGGATATCTTGTTTCTATGTTGAGTGGTTCTAATTTGTCAATTATTCCAAGTTGCTTTTCGGACATAATATTTTCAAAATCTAGTTTTTTTAGCAATTGGCTCAAACTGTGGGTGAAAGGTGGAATCTCTTCAAATCTCTTAACAAAAACAGCTTTGAGCATCTTTTCAACTGATTGATGGCACATAAAACCAACATAAAGATAACGCTGCGAGTTTAGCATTGCTTCTGCAGTTTTGAAGTCATAATCTGAAAGTTCTAACCAATATTCAACTTTTTCGCTTATATTCATTTTCATACATAAAAAAAGAATAATTTACAAAAATAAATAATATATTGCAAGTTTTAAATTGGGCTGGGCTTCGGGTCTAAACTCCACCAGCGGGTAGTACGTGGGTCGTAGCTGCGGTAATGCGTTGTGTAGCTATTCCCTTTTCCTATAATAATTCCTCCGCCTATGTTTCGTTTCGATTTTACTTCGTCGTCTCGCTCCATTCCGTTGTAGCCGAAGCGGTAGCTGTCGTAGCTTAGCGTTGTCGGCTCAAGCATTCCAAATGGGTAGTAGTTAAACGTTCCTATGCTACCCAAAGAAAATCCAGTGCTTATGCTTCCTGATTTCAAATCATTAAAGGTAGCCCTCACATCGCCAAGGTGGTCTTTAAGTTCATACTCTTTATATTTCATAGTTCGAGCAAAGCTACCAGCATTTTGGCTTAAAATCGTCTGCGTTGATTATACTTGAACTGTCGCCAGTGGCTCTGATTACGTATAATCCTTTCTTTTGGGCAAATACTGTGCTTGCTCCTTCTTCTGTAATGTACCCAACTGCACCAAATATATTTTTATCTTTATATTTTGGCAATAAGTTCCTAATATTTTCTAAATCCTTTAAAAAATCTTTCACGTCATCAACAGATAAAGTAGTTTTAACTTCTACAATTACAACATCTTTCCCATTTTCTGCTATAATATCAAATTCAAATGGCTTATTCTTATCACGTGATTTTGTTCTGGTGTTGGTAACTGTAATATCAATACCTCTTGCAGTTAAAAGATTTAGCAAATCGCCATCGACTAATGATTCAACAAACTTACCCCAGCGAGTTTCGCCTTCACTCATCTTCTTGCTAATATTTTTAATTTGCTTATTTGTCTCAATTGCTTGGGCTTCAAGAATTTCTTTCATCTCTTGAATTTTCTTACTTGTTTCTTGAAACTTTCTATCTGTTTCTTTGTTTGTTTCCTGAAACATAAACCAGACTTTGCTAAAGTCTAATTGTTCTGCTTGTTGAATGTTTTCCATTTTTTGACAAAATTATTAATACAACATATTATTATGACACAAATATAAAAAATATATTTTAATTTATGAAAAGCAAAGAGTTATTTACTTTCGCTTGCAGTCTAAACTCCACCAGCGGGTAGTGCGCGTTTAAAACTTTTTATAAACATCGTATTTGAGATTGATTTAGTCAGTATATTTGCTTTTTCTTTCATTATAAATTTATTCTTCTTTGTATTCTTCTGTGTAAAGTAAGTTTAAATCTTCATCAAATACGTACCAAGTATTTTTTTCTGAATCCTCATCTAACTCCCAAATTGAGCCAACACCTCTGGGCATCCAAGAAAGTAATAAGTTTGTTACATTTATTTTACTTTTAAAGGAAGATATTAGTAGTTTTAAATTCCCATTCTTATCTACTGTAATATCTTTACGAGATTTTATTGTGACATAAGGATCTCCTGGTGAATATTTACACCAACAAGTTTGATTTTGTTCTTTAAATGTATAGCTATTCTTACAAATATTTGGATTTTCTTTTTTAATACACAACAAGGTTGTATAAGAGTTCTTTTTCTCTGTATTATCAGTTACAAATAAATATAAGTTTTCTTTAAAAATAAACATATCATTTGTAACATCAAAACAAAAATCAGATACAACTTTTATTGATGAATCTTGAGGATTATATACTATAAGATTAAAAGGTTTTCCTTTTTCGCATTTTGCTGATACCTCATTACTATAAAAGAAATTATTATATTTAAAAAATCCTCTTATAGTACTGTCATAGTAAATATAAAATTTATATTTTTTTAAGTCTTCTTTCTTAAAATAATTAATATGAAAACTTTTATATACTCCACTTCCAAGAAGTTCAATTTGTGCATTCAAACCAATAGTTGATGTTAAATAAATTATAAAGATAATAAAGTATTTCATATTATTCTCCACTTGAATTATTTTTATTTTTAATTAACATACGTTTATATAAATCATTTATGAAGTAACCTCTTTCCCAAGTCCAACTTGGGAAGAAGCATTCAAATTTCCCAAAACCTATTTTATCATTTCTTCGCAGATTTTTAGCATTTTTTTTGCAGAATTTTTCCAGGAGAACTTTTCTGCCCACTCAACGGCTCCTTCAGAAAGCGTTTTTTGTAATTCCATATCCGTAAACACTTTATATATTTTATCGCTTAGTTCTTCTATATTTCCGTATTCGTAAAGCAAACCCGACAAACCATCTTTAACAGAGTCTTTCAATCCGGGAACGTTTGCTGAAATTACGCAGGTGCCACAAGCATTTGCCTCAATATTAGTAATTCCCCAACCTTCCTTAATAGAAGTATTTGCAACGCAATGCACTTCACTCAAAATCTTTTTTTTATCTTCTTCAGTTACGTATCCAAAAAAAGTAGTTTTGTCAAAAATGTTAAGTTCTTTTGCCAAATTTTCCAATTCTTCCTGATAATCGCCTCGCCCTAAAATATAGAGTTTTGCATTTGGAACGCGTTTAACTACATCAGCAAATGCTAAAAGCAAATGCTGAACGCTTTTATATTTTTTCAATCTACCGAAATACGCAACTGTTGGGTCTTCAAGCTTTTTGCCAACTTTCATTTGAAAATCTTCCGGACTTATAGCATTTTCCACAATTTTGAACCTTTTCCTGTCAAAACCTCTCTCCAAAAACTCGCTTAAAGTACTTTCAGAAACGACAACAAAATTCGTTTTTTTATAGATAAAATCAATAAGTTTTTCCGCTAAAACCACATACAGCCCGGACAAAAATCCAGTTTGGTTGAAAATGCTTTTTCCAAAAAAGTGGTGGCTAATCGCAAGCAGCGGTTTCCTTACGTAAAGCGGAGTGTAGAAAGGAATTTTATTTATGTCGTCAATGACTATATCGAAATTCTCTTTCCTATACTTTTTCCAGTAAAGATAAGGAACCCAAAAATTAAAGAAGTTCCGTGAGCCGTAGCGTTCTACCTCAATTCCATCAATATTTTCAAATTGCTGGGAGCCATCGTAGCGGTAAGCAACTAATTTTACTTTATGCCCGTCTGCTGCGATGTGCCTGAAAATTTCGTGCAAATGCACCTCTGCTCCACCTCCAAGCGGGCTTTTAATGTCCTGCCAATTGAATATTAGTATTTTCATTTTCGTTCATTTTCAAATTTTTGTTATTACAAATATAATTCTTTTTGGCATAATGCTTGTAATATTTCATAAAAAATTGAAAAATATGCAAATATTAATGAAATAGGAGCGAAAATGAAAATTCATGATAAATATCAGACAAAAAAATGGCTAAAAAAAGATTTATGGCTATTATTATTCATTGCAATTACTTTTGGATTGCTGTTTTCCTGCTCAGCACCACGCGGAATAAAATCGGGATACAAAGCAAAAAGCCAGGCAAATGCAAATAAAACTGAAGAAATTACTTCAATTAATAAAGTATTGGAAAATAAAGAGATTATAAAATCTGAAGAAGAAATCCTTGAGCCAGGCATTGAAACGAATGATATTCAAATTGAAAAAGTTGCAAATATTATCCAACCGGAAGAAGCAGCTACTCAACGAAAGCAAATGCCAACATTAAACCAAATTATGAGAAAGTATGAAGAAGAACAATCTGTTATAAAAGCAGATGTAGAAATAATGAAAGACGATATTAAAGATTTGAAAAGCTCTGTTGATGAAGTAAAAAGAATGGTTATTGCCCAAAAGAATGGTGAAACCGAATATGCTGTTGCAAGTGCGGTTCCTGAAGAAAAATCAAGTAATTCAGTTCAAAAAGAAAAAACCAAAAATATTATTTTATCTGATGAAGCTGCTAATATTAAACAGCCGAAGAAAACTGAATCCGTAGAAAAGAAAAATATACCTGTTAAGCAACAAGTAAAACCACAAACAATCAAGCCAAAAACCAAAAAAGTAGAGCAAAAGAAAGAAGAAGCTAAACAAACAAATGTGCAACAAATAAATAACACGACAAATCCAAGTCCAGCAACAGTCGTTCAGCAAAAACCGGATTTACAAGCCGCTATCAGTTTAGTAAAAAGTAAGAATTATAATCAGGCAATTTCTAATTTGAATAGCTTGCTCGTTACAGAAAAAGATGGACAAACGATAACCACTTGTAATTACTGGTTAGGTGAAGCACATTTTGGAACAAAGGAATGGAATAAATCTTTGCAGTATTTCCAGCAGGTCTTAAATTCAAAAGATACTCAATATAAAGACAATGCACAGGCAATGATTGCCGAAATTCACTGCCGGGCTGGTCAGATAAACGAAGCACGTCAGGCATTTTCAGAACTCATTGAAAAATACCCAAGCAGTCAATATATTCCAAGAGCAAGACGAATGTTGCAGCAGCTGTAGTTATTAGGTTATTAGTTATTGAGTTATTGCGTTATTAAGTTATTGCGTTATTAAGTTATTCTCCTTTCCAAGTTAAACTTGGGAAGGAATTTTCAACTTTCGCTAAGTTCAAATAATATATAGATTATATTAATTTAAATTTTAGAAACAATGAAACCAAAAAATGAACATTTAAAGTACTGGATTGATTCGTCTGATGAAGACTGGAAAACTGGGTTGTCTCTATTTAAAGCACAGAGATTTGTTCATTGTTTATTCTTTGCACATTTAAATTAGTAAAGCTATATGGTTTAAGTATAATGAAGCAAATATACCCCCAAAAAATAAACAACCTTGTATATTATTAAATGAAACTAATCAAGAATTTAATAATGATGATTTAGTATTTTTACAAGAATTTAACGATTTCCAATTAGAAGGACGATATCCAGATTATTTATTGAAAATTAATAAAATATCTAAATTCAAATATACGTCAAAAATCTTAAAAAGAATTAAAGAAATAAAACAATGCTTAATCAAGAAATTGCTATAAAAAAAGTAAAATCTTTTGCCGAAGAGCTAGCTCAAAAAGGAATTAAATTAGATAAAGTAATTCTTTTTGGTTCTTATTCAATTAATCAATAGAATGAAAATTCAGATATTGATGTTGCCTTAGTTTCAGATATGTTCTCCGGTTTTGGATTTGAAGACAGAAGACTTTTTTCTGAAATTAATATTAAAAAAGAATATCTTGATATTGAAACTAAAACTTATTCTACTGAATATTTTGAAGAAAGCAACCCTTTTATTGAAGAAATTAAAAGAACCGGAATTGAAGTGGAGTAGAAATAGAAAAATTTTGTAATTTAATCACATTAATTACCAACATAGAGTTCAAAATATTCAATTTATCTTATCATTGCGAGCGCAGCGAGGAATCTCACAAATTGTTATTATCACAGAATTTGAGATTCAGGGTAACAGTGTTTTTCCAGTCATACTATCAACTTGTTGTTAGTATGACTAAAAGAGAACGTATCAGCCCTGGGGTTAACCCGATGGTTGATTATTCTCAACAAGGGGTTGCAACCCCTTGTTGAGATTTAGTACTAATACAATTTCCAGTATTAAGTGGCATAGTGTCATTCTGACGAATGTCAGAATCTATCTTTTGTATCGAAAAAAGCAAGATGGATTCTGACATTCGTCAGAATGACACTCTATATATTCATATTATTTATGACACTTCAAATTGGAAATTATATTAAATGTAATTTTTTAAAGACTTTATATTTATATCAAAAGCATTAACCAGTGGCAATTTCTTTTGATTTCATTTTGATTTTTTTTAGCAGCCAAATTAAAAAATGATAATTTCTAATAAAGACATTTTTAGTTTCAATTCTAATAAAATTATCGCAATTAGCACAAATTGTATTGCACCCTTTAAATTCCTTATCAAAAAAGAATTTGCGTGAAGTTTGGTATGCCTTATTATTCCAAATTTCTAATAATGGAGTTTCGAAAGCGTTACCAAAAGAATGCTTCTTTTGATAAGTAAAACAGCAAGGCAATACATCGCCATTAGCTGTAATCAATGTTGTATCAAATAGAAAATTGCAAATAGTATTATCAACAACAGGTGGATTACAATTGTTTTTAATATAAGGATTTAAGTATTCTTTGTTTTCAGGAAGCCATCTTTCATATAAAATATTTAGCTGCTCTTTATTAAACTGATAATAATCTGGCATTTCCTCACGAAAGCCCATTGGAATAAAGCTTATTCTAGGTGAAGATTTCATTGATTTTAACATTTCAACAGCTTTATCCATCTCATGCTCATTGTTTTTATTAACAATGAATTGCCAAACTAATGTAAAATTTGCATTAAGTTCCGCTTTTAATCTATCAAGTTCAAGAAAATTCGACCAGGCAAGTTCGTAGTTGCCTTTTTTTCTAAATTTTTCATAAGTTTCTTTTGATGCACCATCAATAGAAGCCGAAATCAAATCAATTCCACTTTTTGCAATTTTTTGAATAACTGAATTTTCTAAATTTAAATTTGAATGCATATATACGTTCAAATTTTGTTTTTTTGCTAAAGAAATCATCTCAAAAATATCAGGATGAAGGAATGATTCACCATAAAGATATAAAGAAACATTGGTTCCAGCCGGTATTTGATTAATTATCATTTTATATTCATCAAGGGTCATCAAGCGCTGAATATCTTTTCCGATTCTTGATGTTGAGTAAACCGGACATCTTAAGTTACAATAATTTATTGGCTCCAATAAAACATTTTTTGGAAGTTCTCTGATTATCGCTCTGGGTTTTGATGTCCTTGATTTGTAATCACTTATAAGATTCTTAATAATTCTTTTATTTATATACATATTGTTTTTAGAATAAAATAAAAAACAAAATTAAGAAAAATTTATTAGTATCACAAAAATAGAGTAAAAAAGTAATAATACTTAAGTTTCTTAAATCCGTTTCCATTAATATCGCTACTTCAACCCTATAAAACTAAACGAAAGGTAATGGAACTTTCGCAAAGTAATAAGACAAATACTTTCGTAAAGTTTCTTGGGCTTTGCGAAAGTTAAAATTCTAAACTATCTTAATACTGTGTCATCTCCATTTAAATAAAGCATTTGCTTTATAAGGGGGTTACCAATGACATC
>DAIOVK010000087.1:0-9131 GCA_036759045.1 Kapaibacterium sp. (SeqCode)
ATGTTTATTTTATTGTTAAAGAAGACAATAACATTATTTATGAAATGATGTTCGATACAATTCCAAGAGAATATCGAGATACACTCTATTTCAACATTACGTTCAATTCAGTTGGAATTCATGCGGTTTCTTCGTATATAGACCCGAATAATTTGATTGATGAGTCCAAACCTTATGACAACAGGAAATCAAATAATCACAAAATATTGGAAATTCCTGTTTATCCGGATTTACCGGATTTATCAATTAATACTTCTCCATGGGGCTGGGGATTTGCTTATCCCAATCCTTATCCGGGAAAAGCATATAGTTTGCCAGTCAGAGTGCATAATATAAGTTGTCCAAATTCACCACCAAACTATTTAGTTTATACTACATATAAAGATGGCGAATTGGTTAGGCGCGATACTGTAATTGTGCCGGCTATTAACGGACTACATTGGGTTGACGTTCATTTGAATAATTATATTTTCAATGAAACTGGAATCTACACTATTTACATTGATGTAAATCCAGATGAATCCTTTGCTGAAATAACTTATGAAAATAATCATATTGTCCGAAATGTGGAAGTATTTGAAGCAAAAGCTGATTTGTCATTATATCATCCGATTTATGGAGTTTATTTTGACATTTCAAACACAAATCCGGCATATCCCGGTGGAAATCTTACTTTCTATCAAAAGATTTGGAATTTCGGAGTTGTGCCGGCTGAAAACTTTGCTGTTCGCTTCTATATTGATAATATACAGGTAGGAGATAGTGTGATTGTTCCATTGCTTAATCCGGGCGGAAATTACGTTGTCAGTTCACCTACTTGGGTTGTTGAGGATTGCGGACACGAATACAAAATCATTGTTGATGGAATGAATAAAATTAAAGAATACTCAAAAGAAAACAACTCTTATGATAAAGTAATTGGTAAAGAATTCAATGTTTACTTTATGGGACCTTATGGATTTACCAAAAATCTTGTTGTTGATGTACCAATTGGAACAACATACAAGATTAAGCCATACTTTTTGAACTATGGAACATTCGATGCATATAATATTCCAACTTATTTTGCTGCTCCGATTTATTCGAGACCAAATATAAGTTATTTCAAGAATAAAAATGGTTGCGTCAGTTTTACTGAATACTATCAAAGCGATGTTGTAGATACAGTTGTAGTATATGTTTATGTTGATAAAGACGAAAATGGAAATTCTACGGTTTGTGAAATTGACGATGACAATAACTGGGCTAAAGTAACAATCAGGTTCTACGAACCCTCAACAGTTACATATTATCCAGACTTAGAAGTCTTTTCACATCATATAAACCCATCTGAACTTAATCCCGACCCGGGCGAAGCAATTGATATTTACACATCATTTAAGAACAGGGGACGCGCTCCTGCAGAAAACTTCCCGATTAATTTCTATGTGAACAGCATTCAGCAAGGTGAAACCGTTATGTTCCCTTATATAGGAGTATATCAGGAATCTTCTGCTGCAGCGACTGAACCCTGGTCTTCTGAAATGATTGGCGCTCATATTATCAGAGTGAAACTCAACGAAGATACTACAATTATTGAAACTGATTATCTGAATAATCAGGCAAGCCGTGCGATTATTGTTGGTTCGGCTCCTGATTATCTGTTCTCAGGATATAACAACAACAGCAATGATGAGATTCGCGGGCTTTATATTGATAATCATACTTATCCATACAATTTGAATATTGGAGAAGCATATAATATTGTGGCAAAAGTTGCTAACAACGGACGCGCTGATGCAACTGCAACAGTTATGTTCTACCTCATTGAAGGCGAAGAACAAACGCTTATTGATGCTATTGATATTAGCACTACTCCAAATGAGGCAAAAACTGTAATAACTACCTGGGTAGCAACAACTCGCTATGGGAAAATCAAATGCGTTATAGACAATACTTATCCGCAGGATTACAATATTTTAAATAACGAAACATATTTTGATTTTGGAACACTCTTTGAAGAAGAACTCGCTGTAGAAGTAAGTGCAAGCAGTTATCTGCTTCTCGCTGGCGAAAGCGTTACTTTAAATGCCGAAGCTACTGGCGGCGCTGAACTTTATGCTTATGAGTGGTTTGCAACTCCGGGTGGATATACAACTTCTCTTGCCAATTTCCAAATTCAACTATATGAAACAACTACATTTTTCTTTGAAGTAACAGACTTTTACACTACTTTATACGATACTTTAACAATTGAAGTTGTTGGTGAAATTACTCCTCCAATTTTAGTGGCACCACTTAACAACAGCATTAATTTAGTGCTAAATCCACTTTTGGATTGGAATGAAGTATCAACAGCAACAAGCTACTCACTGCAAGTTGCGACTGATAACCAATTTGATAATCTAATCGTAGATTTAAATAATTTATTATTAACTAATTATCAATTAGAAAATCTGAATTATTTAACGCAGTACTTCTGGCGAGTAAAAGCTGTAAAACAGGAACCGATTTACATTGAAAGTGAATGGAGCGAAATATGGAACTTCACTACTGAAAGTGAAGAAGCTCCTGTCCAAACAATTTCACTTATTAATGGCTGGAACTTGATTTCAAGCTATATTGAACCAGAGAATCCGAATATTGCTACAATTTTCTCTCAAATAAATAATTTGAAAATTGTGAAAAATCCAATGGGATTAATTTATGACCCGACATTTGGAATAAATCAAATAGGAAACTGGAATATGCAGCATGGTTATCTGGTTAATGTAATTGGTGCTACTTCTATTGATATTATAGGGGAATATATTATTCCGGAAAATACACCAATTAATATGATTTCTGGCTGGAATACAAATTCCTATTTAAGAACAAGTCCGATGGCAGCACCAATTGCTTTAGCCACTATTGTCCCTAATTTAATTATTGCAAAAAATGGAACTGGTCAGATATATCATCCTGCTTTTGGTATTAATACTATAGGTAATTTGATGCCCGGAAAAGGATATATGTTCTATATGAATTCACCTTCAATTCTTACATATCCAGAAAATTCACAGAAGAAAGGACAAGATTTAGCAATACTTACTCCAAGTGCTACTAATCTAATTCCAGTTTATTCAAATACGGGAAATGATGCTACTCTCTTCCTCTTTGTCGATGGAAAAACACAGAACTGCGAAGTGGGTGTTTATAATTCTAATTCTGAACTGATTGGAAGCGGTGCAATTTATAATGGTGTTGCTGCTGTAACAATCTGGGGTGATGATGATATTACGACTGATATTGATGGAGCAATAGACAATGAACAACTTATTGTTAAATTATTTAATACTTCTAAGAATGAAGAAATTGCTTTAACGCTTAACAATATTGTTGATATTACAACAAACACAGAACTAAACGAACTTACTTACAAATCAAATGCAATTTATACTGCAAAGACAACGATTAGCAGTGAAGGCGATTTGATTTTAAGTATTAGAAATACACCAAATCCATTTTCAACCTCAACTACTTTTGAATATACTGTTTTAAATGATAGTGATGTTGAAATATTGATTTATACTACAACAGGTGAGCAGGTTGCTCAAGTTGCAAATAGTTTCCATAAAGCTGGCAGATATAGCTTTGTTTTCGAATCAAAAGATTTGGCAAACGGCGTTTATCAAGTTATATTGCGTTCTGGAAATCAGCGGGCAATGACAATGATGATTGTAGAGAAGTAGGTAGTTGGCTTTCAGCTAACAGCTATCGGCTATCAGTTTTCATTTTTGCTAATCAAATGTCCAACACTTTGGAAGTGTTGGACATTTTTTTTATTTTATTTCCTGCTTCCCAAGTTGAAAGAAAGCGAAATTGAATAGCCACGAGCTTCGGCTCGTGGAAAAGGTTTAAGGGGAGAATTATTATTTTGTCTCCACTATCTAAAGCTAGTGTAATATCCCCTTGAAAACCAGACTAAAATATCTTGTCATTCCGAGCGCAGCGAGGAATCTCAAGTTCAGTGATAACAAGAATTTGTGAGATTCCTCACTTCGTTTTGAAATGACAGGGTAAAAATATGTCATCTCCATTTAAATAAAGGACTTGCTTTATTAAGTGGGTTCGGAATGACAAGACTGCGAAATAGCAAACTACGAGGCATCAGGAGTTCTGATATTATTCAAAATAAATAAATATTTTATTTCTCTTTCCCAAGTACAACTTGTGAAAGAGGTAAAATCCTTGTTAAAACTACATTTGAGATTTCTCACTTCGTTTTGAAATGACAGACAAGTATTAATTATTAGAAATCTCAATATGTATTTTTTCATATAGGAAATTATATAATATAGTTCTACATCTTATCAACCATCTGGTCAATACCATTTATGATTATTGATTCTTTAACAATATCTGAAAAAAAAAATTTATTAAACAACTTCTATTCCGTATTTTATTATTTCATTGATTAATGGGCTATTTCTACTATTAAATTCTTCAGAATCAAAAGGATGAGGTTCAATTCGTGTGTCAAACTTTGGAGTTAGCATAAGTAAATTAACCTGGGTTTTAAACTTATCATCTAATTTATTGTAAATTATTGCTAAATCTATATCACTGTTACTATTTTGTTTTCCAGTAGCATAAGAACCGAAAAGAACTACTTTTAATATATTATGCTGATTTTCTTTGAGATAGTGTGCATAGCTTGCTGCTATTCTATAAGCATTGTCTTTATCCATTTTCTAAACTCCTTAATCTTCTTTAACCATATTTCAGTGAATTCTTTAGTACATTTATAATAAATACTATCCCTGTAATCATCATATCTTGAATTTATATTAAATGTAGTAAGTGTAGCAAGAATTTCGTTAATTTCAATATTTAAATCAATTTCACACATTTCTGCTAATCTTAAGTAAATGGGGGAAGTTGTTTCAATTTATGAATATATAGGCATTTTAAAAGTTTTTCTATAACTAAATGACCGAGAAATAATGACCAATTATAGTCTTAGGTATCATAAAGATTATTCATCGTTAAAAAGTCTTTATCAGAACTCTTTAACCAATAATCTTTAATTTGTATTATATCAATATTTAATTTTTCTATGTTCATAATTTTTAATATATTGCAATTTAATGAAAATACTTTGAAATGCAACTCATTTTTCTTTTCAATTTTTACGAAAGTGAAAAGAGAGATAGCCATATTATCAACAAGTTGATATTTTGACTGAAAAAAAATTAATAGAGCTCTCCAAAATAAAAAAAGCCATTCATAAAAAAATGAATGGCTTTTTTTTAAAATTAAAATCAATTTATTTCTTCTTTTTTCTAACGTATTTAGATTTTGATGTATTTTCGTATTGCTTGCCGGGGACTGTTCTGCCTTGAGCTGAAGCCAATTCCTGTGCCTCACGCATTTTCTTTTGCATCCAACCTTCTTTTTTAGGCATTTTCTTTAAATCTTCAAGCGTTAGCTTTTTCTTAGAAAATTTATTAATATAGACTTGTTGAACTATACCTAACAAGTTAAACATAAAATAATAAAGATTTAAGCCAGATGGAAAATATGAAAACATTAATGTGAAAACAACAGGCAAAATATAAATCATAAATTTCTGTCTTGGGTCTGTCAGCGTTAATTTCTGTTGGAAAAATAATGTAACCCCCATAAGTAATGCTAACCCAGAGAACTGCTGCAAATTGAAAATTGGAATAGCAAAAGGAAGAGTTACAATAACGTCCGGAACAGACAAGTCTGTTATCCAAAGGAAGAAATTAGCTTGGCGCAAATCAATAGCAGTCCGGAGAACTGACCAAAGAGCATAAAGAATAGGCATTTGTAAAAGAAGAGGGAGACAGCCGCCGGCTGGATTAATCCCATACTCCGAATAAATCTTCATCATTTCTGTTTGCTGCTGCTTCGGGTCGTCTTTGAATTTCTCTCGCATCTTTGTCATCTCAGGTGCAATTAGCTGCATCTTCTGTGCTGAACGCATTTGAGTAATCGAAAGAGGATATAGCAAGAGTTTCATCAAAATGGAAAATATGATAATTGAAATACCATAATTATGTATAAACAAATATATCATTTTGAAGAAAGGAAGCATAAAGTACTCACCGATTGGACGGACAAGCCATCGCCAGCCGAAGTTTATCATATCGGTTAGATGAAATTCGCTTAATAAATCATAATCCAAAGGACCAATATACACTCTAAAAGAGTTTGTTGCTGTTCCACCAGAATAAGGAATTCTGAAAATCATCGAATATCTTTCTTCAATTCTATCGGAATTGTAAAACTCACGTCTGCCGAGTAAATCTATTGTTCCATCAAAGCCACGATAGGGCTGTGGAATAATTGCAGCACCGAAATACTTTGTTTTTGTAGCTGCATAATCAATAATACCGGTGTAATTTGCTGTAACCGGGTCTGCGTCATCGGCATTGAGTTCTTCAATTGCTCCGTTTAAAGAAGCCATTGCTATTGCTTCGTTTGATTCATCGGAAGGATTGTTTTCCTGATACTTCAATCCATCGCTCCAAACGTATCGGTAACCCCTTTGGATTACAGTATCCATCTCGCGCAAAGTTAAATCAGTCAGAAAACTGTATGAATTGCCATAAAAAACGAATTTTTTCAGTATAGCACTACCATTTTCATAACCTAAACGAGCTGTAAGCACCAACGAATCTTTACCATCTAATTTAAAACTTGTTGCATCAATATTATCGAAAGTAAAGTAAAAATCGCGGGTATCAATTTTATTTCGTTCCCTTGTTTCAAATAGCATAAACAACTCGCTTAGCTGGGATTCAATTAATTGAGCTGGAGAGCCGTTTTTGTGCTTAAATTTTTTCAGTTCCCAGAAAGAAATACCAGCCCCTTTATTGCTAATTTTTGTAGTAAAAAGGTCAGTTTCTATTGTGATTTCTTTATCTTCTGCTTTTGCATAATTAGAGAAGAAAACACCGTATTTTAAGGAATCGGAATTAAGCTGGGGTTCCTGGTTTACTGAGTCAGTAGCAGTAGTATTGCTTTGGAAAACATTTGAAGAATCGACAATTTGTTTTTCAGTTTTTGTAGAATCTTTGGTTTGGTCTTGTTTCAGAGGTGGTCTTTGATAAATTGAACTGACGATTAGCCAAATAGCTAAAACAATACCAATTAAAACGAAAGCTAAAATAGAGCGTTTATCCATTAGAAAAAAATTCCTTATTTGATTGAATCGAAATGATGTTTAGTTGGAACTGGGTCATAGCCACCCGGATGAAATGGGTGGCACTTTATTAATCTTTTAAATGCTAAAAAACTCCCCTTTATGCAGCCAAAAGTTTGAATAGCTTCGTAAGCATAATCGGAGCAGCTCGGATAGAACCTACAACTATTTAAGAACAAAGGAGATAAGAGCAACTTATACATCTTGATTAATAGTAATAGAATCTGCTTCAAGCTTTTTCCTTTGTTTTGTTATATAAAAACTGTATGCTTCCTCTAAAGCTTCACTGACAGAAGGAATAACGTCAGAAAGTCCAATAAGTTTCGGATGATGCGGTGCTTTTTCTTTCCAGCTTAAAATAATATTTTCAAACACGAGCGGATTTTCTATTGATTCGCTAATTACCCGTTTGATACTTTCACGGAGCAGCCGCTTGATTCTGTTTCTTACAACTGCTTTTTTTGAAAGCCGTTTGCTAATTAAAACCGCATAATATATTATTATTTCTTCTGTTTGTTGATTTTCTGAAAACGATAATTGTTCTATATCTCTAAAATTTACTATTGCAATAAGTTTTTTAGAAGGAAAAATCCTTTTTTTGTTGAAAACAGCATCAAAGTTTTTTTTCCCTTTTATCGTTTTCAGATTAATCTTATTCATATAACACTATTGTGGCTTCTTTCTTTCGTCGCTAACAGTAAGCTTCCAGCGTCCTTTAGCCCTGCGGCTTGCAAGCACTTTTCTTCCGTTCTTTGTTGCCATTCTCTCTCTGAAGCCGTGTTTGTTCAATCTTTTTCTTCTGCTTGGTTGAAAGGTCCTTTTCATATTTCTGCCTAATTATTATTATTAAATTATATTTCCATAATTATTCAAGATTACAAATTTAATAAATATTATTCATTTTTCATAAAAATTTTTAATAAATTAAATAAGGAAAAATAGCTTGAAAAATTAATAAGATGGATTAACCAGTGTTTTGATAGTGTCGAATAATTAATAAATGTAGAGACAAGGCATGCTTTGTCTCTACATTAGTTAAAACCTTTACTTTCAGAAAGTTTCAAAAGATAGATGTCCAACATCTTTATTTTAAGTATTTAAATTCTGTGTAAATAAGAACTTGAGATTCCTCGCTGCGCTCGGAATGACAAATTATATTACTATTATTGTTAGCAGTTTGGTATAAAGCAAGTCGAGATTACAAAAAGCAACTATTAGATTGATTAGATTTCTTATTTTTGTAATTGATAAATATATGCTTTTGTGTTATATACAAAATGACATTGTTCTATAATAAATGCTTAAAGAAATGTTTAATGTATTTTTATCGCTTGGAGTAATTGCTGGTATTGGGAGTATTTTAAGGTTTATTTTTCCTGAAATAGATATAGAAAGTTTTCGTCGCTCAATAAACAAATTGGTTCTGTATATTATCCTTCCATCGCTTATTTTCAATATAGTTTACAACGCAAAAATTGGAGCAGAATTTTTCCAAATTCCAATTGCATCAATCGGTGGAATAAGTTCAGCATTAAGTTTAGCTGCATTTATATTTGCATTTATAAAAATTGACAGGAAAACCAAAGGCGCATTAATCCTCGCAAGTGCTTTTAGTAATGTTACTTATTTGGGCTTGCCAGTTTTGCAGGGTATTTTTTCAGATATTCCGGAGGAAATTGCAGTTGTTTCTGTGCTTTATGAAGTCTCTACTACTCCATTCCTTTTAACAATTGGTGCTTCTATTGCCCTTTATTACGGCAACAAAACCAATTTAAAATTTAAAGATATGGCAAAGAGAGTTTTTCAGCTTCCACCCCTTTGGGCTTTGGCTATATCAATTCTTCTAAACATTTTAAATATTCCATTACCCGCTTTTATTTTGCAGACCACTAAACTGCTTGCTGCGACTACTTCCGGTTTGATGATACTTTCTCTTGGA
>DAIOVK010000088.1:0-9069 GCA_036759045.1 Kapaibacterium sp. (SeqCode)
CAGTGGAATGATGTTTTAAAAAATGCTCTTCAAAGAGCAGCTATTGATAAAAATGAAATTGAATTTTTAGAAACTATTAAACTAATGGTCGCCGCTTTGAAAGATGGTCAGGCAAGAGCTTGGGATTCTAAGCAATCTGTTCGTTATGCTCTTCCTTTCCTTTGGGAATGGATTGATAATAAATTATTCATATCGAAAGTAAGTCCGGAAGAAACACAAATCAAACCGGGCGATGAAGTAATCGAAATTAATGGCGAAAAAGCAATTGACGTCTTAAATCGCAATAAACAATTTGTTTCTTCTTCTACTGACCAATGGCAAATAATTAGAACTTTAGCTGAAATAAGAGCCGGCGAGGAAAATTCTGTTATTGATTTAAAATTGAAAACTTTATCTGGAAAAGATATTAGTGTGCAAAAGAAAAGAAATATTCAGTTAAGCGAACTTTATGAGGAAAGACCAGACCAGGTACATCAATACAAACCAAACTACTATTATATTGATTTAACGAGAGTTAATGACAAAGAATTTAAAGAACTTTCTACTAAACTCTCGAAAGCTGAAGGAATAATTTTCGATTTAAGAGGGCTTTGTCTGGTTTCAGAGCATTTTTTAAGTTTCTTTGTTAATAACCCGATTCAATCTTTTGAGTGGAGAGTGCCAGTTTATACAAAACCAAACCAGGAAGTAAAATCATATCAGATTACTGCTGCAACCATTACTCCACGTAATCCTCATATAAATGCAAAGCTAATTTTCTTGGTTGATAAAAGAACAATCGGATATGCAGAAGCAATACTTAGATTAATTAACAAGTATAAATTAGCAACCATTGTTGGTTCAAATAGTGCTGGCAGCGCCGGAGAAATTCAGGCATTAAAACTGCCTGCTTTTTACTATGTTTCTTTTAGTTCAATTTATGCTGTTCTTAATAACAACATTCTTTATGGAGAAGTTGTAAAACCCGATGTTTTAGTCGAACCAAACATACAAAATTACATTTTAAATGAAGATGCTGTATTAAATAAAGCAAAGGAATTGATAGAACAGAAGTAGAATTGGTTATATCGAAATGACATAATCAGTTAGTAAGAAGCAAGTCATACTATAAACAAGTTGATAGTATAACAAAAAAAGATTTAAAGTCATGCTATCAACTTGTTGATAGTATGACTGAGAAAAGATGTCATTGGTAAGCGTTATGAAAATCTCAAACTCTGTGGTAACAATGACTTGTGAGATTCTTCGCTATGCTTCAGAATTACAAAGAAAAATTATCAATTATCAATGATCAACTCTTCCCTAATACACTCAGCACATTCTTCAAAACTAATTTCTCTTCCGCAGATTTCTGAAATGGAGATGCTGTGGCTTTCTATTTCCTTACGAATAATTTCACGATTCTCTTCATTTTTGCAATTGAGCAAATCTGCAAGCAAGTTATGTCCTTTCCCCAATAAAATTGAACCGTGCTGCAAAAGAACATCTCCATAAACACGCTGGGCGCTTCCAACTACCTTTTTCCCTTCAAATTCAATTTCGTATCTCGCTGAGCTTGCAAAGCATGAAGCTGCACTTATAGATTTTTGATAAAAATCACGGAAGTTCGGCTGAGATTTAACAAATTCTAAATTACAGCCCAATCGGTTTAAACTATTGAGCAAAATCTGATGAACTTTTTGATAAACGAACTGGCTCGTTCTTTCATTTGTGAGATTTATTGCAACAGCATACGTAAGTTCATCTGCGTGGAGAACTGCTCTGCCACCAGTCGGGCGGCGGACTATGTCTATATTGTGCTTTTTTATACTGATTTCATCTAAATCATCAGTTTTTTGGTTTTTTCCAAGTGAGATGCACCAGGGCTTCCATGCGTAAATCCTAAACATTTGTAAGTTTTCACTTTTCGATAGACCAAGCGTCCTTGCGGTGTCGAACTGCATATTTTCATCGCCAGTCATCAACCCGCTGTTTATAAATTCTATTTCCGAACCAAATAGTTCTTCTGTTTTTTCATTGTAAATTTTTTCAATCATATCAAAGTTCTTCAAATAGTTTTAGCTTTTTGTCATAAAATTTTTTAATTTATAAAATTATAAATGAAAAATTAAGAAAAAATCTTTAATTATGGAAATACAAACAGGAAACATCAATATAATTATTTTTTTCATTACGATTGCCATTAGCTTGATTGCGATTTATTTTAAACCGGCGATTATTGAAAAATATTCTCTCAGCCCCTGGAAAGTGATTTACGAAAAGAAATGGTATCTGACAATCACAAGCGGTTTTTTGCACGCCGATATTTTCCACCTGCTTTTCAATATGTGGACATTCTGGTTTTTCTGTCAAGCTCTTGAAATGTATGCCGGAACGTTTAGCTTTCTTGTTATTTATTTTGGCAGTATGATTTTAAGCGATGTTACAACGATTATCAAGCAAAAAGATAACTATGGCTATAAATCGCTTGGTGCCTCCGGCGCTATTTCCGGTGCATTATTCAGCTTAATCCTTTTCGAGCCATTCCAGCTATACTATGTGATGTTTATTCCGTTTGGCATACCGGCTGTTCTTTTTGCAATTCTATATTTAGCATACTGCTACTATGCTGCCCGCCATTCGCAGGACAATATTAACCACGAAGCTCACTTTTGGGGCGCTCTTGCTGGTATTGTTCTGACTATCCTTTTAAAACCGAATATAATCGAATCATTTTTATATAAAATCTTTAATTAATTGAGGTAAATATGAAAAAAAACATATTTCATTTAATAATACTAATATTTTTAATTAACATTTTCTCAATGAATACAAATTCTTCAAACTTAACTTGCAAAGAGAATTTCACTCCAGAGCAGCTAAATTCACTGCACCGAATAAGCGATGTCCAGCTTGCTCCTGATGGAAAATGGATTCTATACACGATTGCTTCACCAAATATAGCTGAGAACCGCAGTTTCCGTGATTTACATCTGATTTCTATTGACGGAAAAGAAAAAAAACAGCTTACAAACAACCCTGAAAGTGAATATGATGCGGTTTGGATGCCAGACAGCAAGCATATTTTGTTTGTTGCAACCCGTGAGGAAAAAAGCAATATTTTGAAATTGAATATTGAAAATAAAAAAGAAGATATTATTTATTCTGACGAACAGTCAATTTCCAATTTAAAAATATCGCCAGACGCAAAGCATTTGTCTTTTACAAAAGATGTGAAAACCCGCAAGACCTCTTCGGATATATATCCTGATTTGGCAAAAGCAAAAGTCAGAATGTATGACAAAATTCCGGTTCGCCACTGGGACCACTGGCTTGACGAAAACAACAGCCACCTTTTTGTTTACAGCATTGAAAAAAAATCGCTTAAAGATTTGAATGAGGGCGAACAATACGATGTTCCAGTGCAGCCCTTTGGTGGTAAAGAGCAAATATGCTGGTCGCCGGACAGCAAGGAAATTGCCTATACTTCAAAAAAAGTTTACGACTACGCTGAAAGCACCAATAACGATATTTTCATTTATAATATGCAAGATGGCAGTTTGAAAAACATCACTGCTCAAATGTTCGGTGCTGATTTTGCTCCGCTTTATTCACCAGACGGGAAATGGGTCGCTTTCCAAAGTCAAAAGCGTGCAGGTTTTGAATCCGATAGAATTCGTCTTATGCTTTACGAAAGGAAAACCGGAAATATTTCAGAACTTAGCAGCACTTTAGACCAGTGGGTTGGCCATTTCGTTTGGGCGCCTGACTGCAAAAGCATTTACCTTTCTGCCGAAGATGGTCCTGTCGTTCAAATTTATCAAATGGAAGTCCCGGCAGGCAAGTGGAAAATTATAAGCGAAGGACGTGTTAATTACGATGGCGATTTATGCATAAGCCCAGACGGAAAAACTATTGTTGTCGGAAGACGCGATATGCAGCATCCATTCGATATTTACTCAATGCCAGCTAAAGGAGGAGCTGCAACTCAGCTTACAAATGTCAACAAGGAAATTCTTGATAAAGTTAAACCGATTGAAATTCGCGAGCGTTGGATTTTAAGCAAGGACAGAAAGAAAGTGCATTGCTGGGTGATTTACCCACCGGACTTTGATTCAACAAAGAAGTATCCAATGATTACTTATTGTGAAGGTGGTCCTCAATCAACAATCAGTCAGTTTTTCAGTTATCGTTGGAATTTTTATTTGATGGCTTCGCAAGGTTACGTAGTGCTTGCAACTAATAGAAGGGGAATGCCCGGTTTCGGGCAGGATTGGTGCGATGCGATTTCTGGAGATTGGGGTGGTATGCCGATGTTTGATATTTTAAGTGCAACCGATGAAATGCTGAAAGAACCATATATTGACAAATCCAAAGTTGCTGCTGCTGGTGCAAGTGCTGGTGGATATGCAGTTTTCTGGCTTGCCGGAAACCACAACAAGCGTTTTTCGGCTTTCATTGCTCATAGCGGTGTGTTTGATTTGACAAGCAAATATGGCTCTACCGAAGAACTATGGTTTCCTAACTGGGAATTCGGTGGTCCATATTGGGAAAATGACGAGTTTTACAAGAAAAATTCTCCGCACATGTTCGCAAATAACTGGGATACACCTATTTTAATTATTACAGGTGAAAAAGATTTTCGTGTGCCATATACTCAAGCACTTGAAGCATTTACCGTTGCTCAGGTTAAGCGCATTCCTTCAAAATTAATCACATTCCCGGAAGAGAACCACTGGATTTTGAAACCACAAAATGCAGTTCTTTGGCAAAGAGAATTTTATGCTTTCCTGAAAAAATATTGCAAGAAAGAAGAATAGCTGTAGGCTGTCAGCTTTCGGCAGACAGCTTTCGGCTGTTGGCTATCAGCAGTCGGCTAACGGCTTTATCATCTCCTTTCCGAGTTGGACTTGGGAAGGAGTTTTTTTTTAAAGCTGTGCTTTAGTTTTGCAGTCATACCATCAACTTCGTTGATAGCATGACTATCTGCTTGTTATCCTGACAGGGATTATATTATGTGGAGGTATATTAATCGAAACGGGAAACGATTTCTATAATAATATAAATGTTACTTATTAGATAAAACCAATTGGATTCTTTGGTTTTGACTCTTGAATCAGTACTTTTTTCAATGTATCGAAAACAACCTCAAACATTTTGTCATGCTCTTTAAATTTATTTGTGGTTTTTGCTTCATAATCCTCCAATTTTTTTGCAATTTCTTTACTCATTAAAACAAATTTCCGAATCTTTATAAATGCCCTGACTACAAGAATACTGGTATCTATTGCTCTTTGACTATTTAATACTGATGCAAGCATTATTACACCATGCTCAGTAAATACTCTGGGAAGCTTACGACGACCTCCCCAACTTGATATCGCATTTTGCGACATCAAGTTTATATATTCTTCTTTTGTCAATTCAAACATGAAATCAGCAGGAAATCGTTTCAGATTCCTTTTTACCTGCTCATTCAATCTTGATGTTGAAACATCATAAATTTTTGCTAAATCACTATCTAACATTACTCTTTCGCCTCTTATAAAGTGTATAAGGCCGGTTAATGTTTCTTCCTTAAGAATTATTTCTTTTTCCAATTATTTTAGTCACCTCCTCTTTTGTGTTCCTACTAATATTAGATAAGAGCTAGTGTTGTAATTTGTTAAAAGACTTATTATATTGTGTCATTTCGAAACGAAGTGAGAAATCTCAAAGTCTTTGGTTGCAAGGATTTGTGTGATTCTTCGCTGCGATTCAGAATGACAGATTATATTACCATTATTGTTTGCGGTTTGGTATTAAAGTTCACCGAAGCCATCTTCAAATAGCTCAATTATACTATTAACAGCTTTTTGTTCATCGGGACCTTCAGCTCTTAATAGCAGTTCAGCGTCCTGTTCCGCGGTCAGCGTCATAACCCCTATAATACTTTTCGCATTAACAGAATATCCATCACGGGCTAAAAAAATTTCAGATTTAAATTTTGCAGCAGCTTTCACAATATTAGCTGCGGGTCTTGTGTGAATCCCTGCCTGGTTTATCACTTTTACTACAACTTCAATCATTATTCAATCGTTTTAATCAATATTTTCAAAATAATTTTTCTAAAAATTAATATAATAAATTTTTTGTAAATTATTAAGTTCTTTTGAAAAAAAAGAAATAAAATTTGTATTTTGGAATTTGTTTTTGGAATATTTGTTTGAATTTAAAATTGAATATTATAAACAATATGGAGTATTAATGCCTCAGATTTACATAGATGACAAACGCTGCGAAGCTAAACTAAATCAAACAATAATTGAAGTAGCATACCAAAATGGAATAATAATACCTCATTTTTGCTGGCATCCGGAGCTGTCTGTATCCGGAAATTGCCGTATGTGTCTGGTTGAAGTCGGCACTCCTAAACGGCTTGCTGATGGTTCCTTTGAAAAAGATGATAATGGAAAATTAAAAATTAATTATTTTCCTAAGCTTCAAATTGCCTGTGCTACTCAAATAAGTGACGGAATGCACGTAAGGACATTGAGCAAGCCCGTAATTGAAGCCCAGGAAGCAGTAATGGAGTTTCTTTTAATCAATCATCCTTTAGACTGCCCAATTTGTGACGAAGCGGGTCAGTGCAAACTACAGGAATATGCTTTCAAGTATTCTGAAGGTGAAAGTCGCTTCGTTGAAACTAAGAACCATAAAGACAAGCGACAATCCTGGGGACCAAACGTTTTATTTGATGCTGAACGATGTATTTCCTGTTCCCGCTGTATTCGATTCGCAAAAGAAATCGCCAAACAAGATGTTTTAACCTTTGTCAATCGTGGCGACCACGTTACTATTCAGCTTTTTGAAGGGAAACTGTTCGATAGTCCTTACTCAATGAATGTAATTGATATTTGTCCGGTAGGAGCTTTGACGAGTAAAGATTTTCGATTCAAATCAAGAGTATGGGATATGAGTTTCAACGATTCCATTTGTCCCGGATGCTCACGCGGTTGCAATATAAAAATTGGTATCCGAAATAACGAAATTTTACGCATCGACCCTGCTTCTAATCCTTACGTAAATAAGCACTGGCTCTGCGATTGGGGACGTCTAAATATTTACCCGAATATTAACGAACACCGGGTAACAGAACCAATGATTAAAAATGAAAGCACCTTAAACGCTGTTTCATGGCAGGAAGCAATTTCTTTTGCTGCAAGTAACTTAAGAAAATTCAAACCGTCTGAAATTATGTTTATCGGCTCTGCATTCTGCACAAATGAAGATAATTATTTGCTTTCAAATTTTGTAAAGAAAATTGTAAAATCAAATAATCTCGATTTTATTGAGCATACCGATGATTCTTTTGAAGATGATTTGCTTCGCACTAAGGATAAAACTCCAAATTCCAATGGTGCAATTGAATTTGGCATTACAAATAATATGGAAGTTAAAACAAGCGATTTAGTTGCTAAAATCAAGTCAAAGCAAATAAAAGTTTTGTATATTCTTGATTATGATATTAGTAAAATTTCTGGTTTGGAAAATGAGCTGAATCATTTAGAATTTATTATTGTTCACGCACAAAACCATAGCAGATTAACTCAAATTGCAAATGTTGTGTTTGCTGCTTCTTCATTTGCAGAATCCGAGGGGACTTGTATTAATGTAAATAAACGCGTTCAACATTTTGATGCTGCTCTTACAACAGTAGAAAATCAACGCTATATGGGAATGAAGATGAGCCGTTTAGATAAATTTGGTTCGCATAATGACCGCTGGACTCAGCACGAACTACGCCGCTGCAAACAAAACTGGGCGATTATTCAAATGCTTGCAAACCAGTTCAATGCTAATTGGACTTACAAATCATCTTCAGATGTATTTGACGAAATTGCTAACCTTTTGCCAGATTTCAAAGGAATGAATTATAAACTATTGGATTATTACCAGGGTTTGACGCTGGGTCGAGCCGACAGACCCGATGAAAAAGTGCTAAACTATGTTTCTCATTATTTAAGACCGGAATAGAGTGATAATAGAAAGTTTAGAAAGTTTAGAAAGTTTAGATGGCTAACTTTCACAAAGTTTGGGTAACTTTACGAAATGAAAAGTTACGCTATCAACTTGTTGAAAGTATGACTGGAAACATTGTTAATTGTAATAAGAAAAAGATGTCCTACATCTCGAAGATGTAGGACATCTGTCATTTTTACTTGATTTTTAGACGCAACCTGTTGGTTTGGCTAAACCTGCAACTTTACAAGCTCCTTTGGCTGGTCCAGACGGGAACATATCATAGATTTCCTTTAATTGGAAGCCAGTTTCCTTGCAGAGTTTTCTTACCATGGGTGCAATTCCGTATTGCTTTGAATAATCTCTTAAATAATTTATTACTTTCCAGTGATTCTCAGTCAAATCAGTTATATCTTCTGTAGAAGCTAATGCTAAAGCAACTTCGTTATTCCATAATTCCGGATTTTCCATAAATCCGTCTTCGTCCACCTGAACTTTTACACTTCCAAATTCAAATAATGGCATATTTATACTCCATTTATTAATTATTAATATTCTTATTATTTACTTTTAATTAAAATTCTTAATTTAAAATAATTTAATTACCTTTTACAAAATTAATCAATATTTTTATACAAGCCAAAACAGATTTTTTTGATTAATACCAAACTGACATCAAAATATATAATATCGAGATTGTCATTCTGAAGCGCAGCGAAGAATCTCAAATATCGTGTTAACAATGACTTGTGAGGTTCTTCACTTCGTTACTAATGACATCATAATCCATCGCTTGCGGGACTATTTATCACCCACATATTTAAACTCTAACTCTCCCAAATTTACGTAATTCTTTATTTATTTTTCTAAAAAATATAGATTAGTAACAGTTTATCTCGAATTTCATCTCAAATAATCTATTACGTATTTATGGTTTATGGATTTTTCGCAATTTTATTGGAAATTAACTCCCAAATAAATTTGGGAGTTAATCTAAGAATTAGAGTATCACCATAATTTATTATGGTGATTTAACTAGTGTAATAATTCATTAAAAAACTAATAATATTTTCGTATATTTGTAAAGTT
>DAIOVK010000089.1:0-9015 GCA_036759045.1 Kapaibacterium sp. (SeqCode)
TATTAAAATTATAAATGCCAAATATTTAGGAGCATACAAAATTTTGCTTACTTTTAATGATAACCATACAAGAATTATTGATTTTTCTGATTTACTAAATTCTTCACCTTATAAAAATGAAAGAAAGTTTATAAATATTGAATTATTTCAACAATTTAAATTAGAATTAGGTGATTTAATATGGAATGATTACGATATGTGTTTTCAAGCCAAGAATTTAAGAAAAGGTATATTGAGGAAATAAAATTTCTTCTTACTTTACTAATTCCATTCTTATAAGAAGAATTTATAAGGTGGGATGCTTATAAGTTCAATAATTAATTAAATTAGCTATGAATTATGTTTTATCAAATCATGCAAAAGAAGAAATACTAAAAAGGGGTATTAGTGTTGAATTAATTGAAGAAGTATTGCAAAGTCCAAATCAGATTTTGGTTGAAGATGGAATAAAGATATATCAATCCATTATTTTTCAAAATGATTCAAAATATCTATTAAGGGTTTTTGTGAATGATAACAAAATCCCTTCAACAATAATTACTGTATATTTAACAAATAAAATTTTAAAATATTATAAGGAATTCAATGAAAATTAAATATGATAAAGAAGTTGATGTAATTAATTTTCAATTTAGTGAAAATGAAATTTTTGAAACTGATGAAGAAAAACCCGGTATAATAATTGATTATGATAAAAATGGTTATATCGTCGAAATTGAAGTTCTTAATGCGTCAAAACATTTGCAGAAGCCAATGAAAGTTGAATATGAATTTGTATAAATAATTATTCATTATCCTCCTTCCCAAGTGCATCTCGGGAAAGAGTAAAAAACACTATCTCATTTTGTAACTATTCTATTTTTTTTAGTGTCATAAATATAACAAATATATTATTGGAAAAAATATGAAAAATTACTTACTTATCGTTCTGGTTTGCATAGTATCACTTTTTGTAAGCTCTTATGCTAAAGATAATTACAAAACAATTTTTGTTTGCGATTCTCTTTCAAATCCAATTTGCGATGCTTATATTGAGATAGAACAACCTGTTTGGGGAAATACTGTATATACAGGAGTTACAGATAATTACGGTGAATGTAAAATTAAACGGGATTTGCCAATTAATAAATATGGTATTGTTATTAGACATTCAAATTACAATCAGTTCGAAGGTTACTTAAACCTCAATAAAAACAAAAAAGAATATGTAATGCAGATGGATACTTGTTACGAATATTGTATTTTAGAGGGGAAAATTAGTTGTACAGATTGCAAAGATTCTTTTCTTTTTGATTCAAGAGAGTATCAATCGTTTTTTGTAAAAATGTTTGATGGACATCATAAAATAGAAAATTTTAATTATGATGCATTAGGAAATTATACATTAAAACTACCAGCCGGAGAATATACAATTATTTTCCATTACTGGTTTTGGGAAATTGCGAAAATTAATATAACTGTAATAAAAGATAAAAATGTTAAATCAAATATAAATTTTTTAGATTCAAATATTTATAAAACTGAACCTGTTTACTAAAATTTAGACTATAATAATAAATTTGACTACTCTAAATACAACAACATTTTTGACCGTTTGCAATACGTACCCGGTGTTTTAAGAGCTGAATAAGCAGTAATAATCAATAGTTGTGTAATTGTTTCGTTAATATTCAACGAGAGAGTATAAAAGGGAACAAATGAAAATAAAAGTGCTAATTCATGAAGCCGAAGAAGGTGGCTATTGGGCAGAAGTACCTTTTATTTTAGGTTGTGTAACTTAAGGAGATACTTTTGAAGAACTTCTTTTAAATCTTTATGATGCTATAGAAAGATATCTTTCTGTTGATGTATAATACCAATTTGCATTCATATATACAATGAAAGTGTCATTCTGAAGCGCAGCGAAGAATCTCACAAGTTATTGCTACCACAGAACTTGAGATTTCTCACATCGTTTAGGAATGACAAATAAGAATATTTCTCAATAAAAGCAACTTGGTATAATGGAATATCAATAAATGCTTTTGTTGTAATTTTATGTAATAGAAATTTATTCCGTAGGAATTATATATTTGTAACAGGAATAATCCTTGACTGCGGTTATCCCGTCAGGGATTATATATTAAAAACGCAAATAAATATTTAATTCCTACGGAATAAAAAACACTAGAAAAAAGCATTGTTACAAATATTTTATCCCTACGGGATAATTAGAATAGCAGCACATTTTAAAGATGTGTTTATCAAAAAGACTTATCAAGAGTGTATAGTACTTAATTATATAATATAGTAAACATAACAATCCAACTTTAGTAACATTTAAAGAGGTAATACATAAGTTGAGATAATAAAAAATAAATATGAAAATAATAACAAAGTATAAATAAATTAAAATATGAAAAGACGTAATTTTATTAAAAGTATAGCATTAGCTTCTGTAGTGGGCAGTAATTTTTTGGGTTTAAACCAAAAACTTTTGGCACAAAGCAAAGAATATGAAATTTCCGATGCCTCAGTAAAAATCTTTTATAAACTCATAAACAGAGCAAAGAAAGAGAATTGGAAGAAAATGAATATAAACGATTTGAATATTCAAATTGCGCATGAATTTTTAAATTCTCAATATATTGGTGGAACTCTTGAAGGTAAAGGAGCAGAAATTTGTAGAGCCGATTTCACTGGATTAGACTGCGTTACTTTCGTTGAAAACTCATTAGCACTTTCTCGCTCTATAAAAAAGGAAAAATATAGTGTTGCTGATTTTTTTGAAGAGTTGATTTTTATCCGTTATAGGAATGGAAACATAACAGATTACGCATCACGCTTGCACTATACTTCCGATTGGATTTCCGATAATCTCAAAAAAGGCGTATTTAAAGACATAACAAAAGATATTGGAGGAACTATCCATAAATTCAATTTAAATTTTATGTCTTCTAATCCCAAATTTTACAAAGCATTAGAGCAGGATACTACCTTAATACCCAAAATTGCTGAAATTGAAAAAGCAATCAATGAACAAACATTTTATTTTATTGAAAAGAAATCAATTAAAAAAATTGAATACTTAATCAATAATGGTGATATTATTTGTTTTACGACTAATAAGGAAGGATTGGATTTTGCTCACTTAGGTTTAGCTTATGTGGAGAAAAACAAGGCGCCACGTTTGTTTCACGCATCATCAAAACAAAAGAAAGTTGTAATTGACTCAAGCATTAGTGAATATATCAATACTGTTTCAAGCGATACCGGAATTGTTGTAGTAAGAGCAAATTCAATATAAGAAATTGTTTTTTACATTTTACATTTGTGTGAAAATTCATTGAAAAACAGATTATAACTGCTTGTCATTCCTATGCGATTATAAACGAAGACGTTTACTTTTATGAAAATGAACTATTTAGTCATCGCACATCTGGTAGATGTCCGATGACTTCAGTCTATACAAAAAATCATTATAATTATATGTTATACATATAGTTACGTGCTATTAATGTCGAAATGTTTCATTCTGAAGCACAGCGAGGAATCTCACAACTACTTGTTAACACAGAGATTGAGATTCCTCACTTCGTATCGGAATGACAATTTTATTATGCACTACTTGTTGTCGGTATAGTTACAAATTTTGAGATTTTATAACTTCTTTTATTTCTTTCATTTTAATATTAAATATCAACTTAGACCAAGTAAATATTGAGCGATGCTCGTATAATCCTTTTTCTTTTAAAATTTCAAACATTTTTTCATTTTTATCAGACAACCAGAGTGTATCCGACTGATTTACTATTAAATAATAAATGTTAGGTCCGAAGTAAACTGGTTCAAAATATACTGTTGATTTTCCGGGTAGTTTTAGATGGAAGCTTACTGAATCAATTTGTTCAACTGCAAAAGATTTATTGAGCAAATCTATATCCAAATCTCCTGATGGGATTATACTTTCAGCATATTTGATACTGTCAAATGTATGAGGTTCAATTTTATAAAAATATTTAACCTGAATACCGACAGGTTCTTGCTCATAATTACGAATAAATAGTCCCAAGCCATAATCACAGCTTTGTAGTCCGAACGCAATTAAAATCAGAATTTTAATTTGTGTTTTTTTTAAATATTTTTTCATATTATTATTTTTAATTTTTCAAAATTCAGAGGGAAATTTTTTTTTAATACCAAAACGACTACAAGTAGAGCAAAATAAAATTGTCATTCCGAAACGAAGTGAAGAATCTCAAGTTCTGTGGTAGCAATGAGTTGTGAGATTCTTCGATTCGCTTCGGAATGACAGGGTAAAATTATGTCATCTCCATTTAAATGAAGCACTTGCTTTATTAAGTGGTTCAGAATGACATTGTTTAGAAATCCCTTTAAGTTTTGACATTAAGATTATATGCTATTTACAAGAAAAGAATTATCTAATATGTCTAAAATGCTTTGAAAATCATCTGGTACATCACTTTCAAAATAAATCTTTTCATTTGTATTTGGATGGACAAATCCAAGAATAGCAGCGTGTAGCATTTGCCTCTTTGCAATATTTAAACACTGTTCAGCAATTTTCCTTTTTTGAGGAACATTTCCAGAATAAACTATAGTATCACCACCATAGAAATTATCACCAAAAACTGGGTGATGTTGGCTTGAAAGATGAACGCGTATTTGATGAGTTCTACCAGTCCATAGTTTTAATTCTACCTGTGTAAGAAAATCATATCTTTTTAGAACTTTATAATCAGTAATTGCTGGCTTCCCGCCTTTTTTAACAACAGCGAACAGTTTCCTGTTGTTTGGCGACCTTCCAATATCACCTGTAATTCTTCCGACATCATCTTTTACATTGCCCCAAACCAAAGCCCTGTATTTTCTATCAATTGTTCTGTTGTGAAATTGCTCTGCGAGTAAAGAATGAGTGTGAGTATTTTTAGCAACCACAAGCAAGCCGGAAGTATCTTTATCAAGACGATGAACGATACCGGGGCGTACTTCATCTTTTAGAAATAAAGTGCTTTCATCAATAGTTTCCTCGTCTTCTTCGTCATCGAATTCAAGAGAAATTGCTTCTCGCATACCAAAATGATAAAGAAGTGCATTGACTAAAGTACCATACCTGTTACCGAAACCGGGGTGAGTTACCATTCCTGCTGGTTTATTTAGAACTAGTAAAAACTCATCTTCAAAACGAATGTCTAATGGAATGTCTTCAGGAAGTAGTTCGAGTGGAGGTGGTTTTAAAATATTACATACAATAACATCATTCGGTTGAATTTTTTTACTTGATTTTACTGTCTGCCCATTAATTTGTACTCTGTTGTCATCAATAGCTTTTTGAATTTTAGTGCGTGATGCGTTTTCAACGGAACGTTTTAAATAAGTATCCAAACGCTCTGGCTTCTGCCCGGCTGGCACTTTGAAAGTATAAGTTCTTTCGATATATTCAGGGTAATTATTCTTTTCCATTTTTGAAAACAGCTATCAATAAAAACCCCCTCAAATTGAGGGGGCTTTTTGTGTGGGTAAATAGTATCAGAAAAATGAGAAAATTATTTAGTTCGTGATGGCATAATAATCATTAATAAACTATCGCTGTCATCGTCAGCTTTAATTAATACTGCTTTGCTATGCTCAGAGAATTCGAAACGAATTCTATCATCATCGCCAGTATCAATATATTGTATGAGTTCTTCCAATAATTTATGATTGAAACCAATTTCCATTGGTTCGCCGTTGTATTCGCCATTAATTGATTCAAAACCACTTGATGCTGTATCATCGTCTTCAGCACCAATTATTATATCATCAGTGCTAAGCTTCATCTTGATTTGATGATTAATCTGATTTGAAAAAATTGAAATACGTTTAATAGTATTGAGCAATTCCGATTTGAGTAATCTAATAAATAAATTATTATTGATTGGAATTACTGACTCGTAAGGCGGAAATTTTTCATCAATGATTCTTGAAACAATAACGGTATTTTCTGTATCGAAACGGGCATGAGTAATTTTACTGCGTGTAACAACAAAAGAAACTATCACATCATTTTCAGATTTTTTTAATAAATCAGCAGTTCTAGCAGAAAATATAATATCCATTTCGTCAGGTAAATTCTGCTGTTCAGGTGAAATACTTGCTTTCACAAGACGATAGCTATCAGTTGCTACAGAATTAATATAAGAACCTCTGAACTGAAATAGGACGCCGTTCATAGCTGGTCGATATTCATCATTGGAAACAGCATAAGAGGTTTTTTCAGTTAAATAGCATATTTCATCTTTTCTAAGATAAATAACAGGCGGTTTTTCTTCGCTTTCTTCTATGGCAACATCATCACCAACACTATCGCCAACAGGTTGAACTGTCTCAGTAGTCTTATCGAAATTAATAGTTGGTTTTTCAGATTTAAACAACTCTGGCAAAGTAAGATATTCATTAGGGTCAATACCTTTCATCTTATATTTACCGAAGCTAGTTTGAATCTGAATATTGAATGATTCATTATCAGATTTAAATTCCATCGCACCAGTATTCCCCAATGCTCTGATAATATCGTTGAATCTTTTACCCGGAACAAGAACCTCACCTTCTTCCTCGCAGGTTACATCAACTTTTGTCATAATTGTCATATCTTGGTCTGATGCAATAATGCTAAGGACATTATCTTTGGCAGAGAAATGAAGATGTTCTAAAACTGGTATTGTTGATTTGCGAGGAAGCGCCGGGATCGTTTTCAGCAGTGCTTTCTGTAAGTCAGGTAATGTTATTGTGAAGTTCATCGTAACCTCAATTTTTTAAAAACTATTTATCAATTATTTAATTAAATTTTCTTAATTTACAAAAAAAATAGAATATTTTATAAAAATAAATTAAAAAAAAATGCTTTCAAAATACGGTTTAAGTAACATATTGATTCTTTTAGGAATAGCTCTACTGCTAATTATTATCTCTGTTATTTTTTTTAAAGGATGGCTTTTTTACTCGTTTTTAATTGTTGCTACAATTATTATTTTCTTTACTCTTTGGTTCTTTAGAAATCCTAATAGAGTGCTTCCTGTTGAAGCTAAGAAAGATGAAAGTTTGATTATTTCCCCTTCTGATGGCAAGATTATTATTATTGAAGAATTATTTGAAAAACATTATTTAAAAGAAAAATGCAAAAAAATAAGTATTTTTCTATCTCCTTTAGATGTTCATGTTAATTGGATTCCAGTAAATGGCTATGTTGAATATTTCAAATATAATCCCGGCGATTATTTAGTCGCCTGGCATCCAAAATCTTCTGAATTAAACGAGCAAACTCATATTGGTATTAAATCAAAATTTGGTAGTTTATTTTTTAAACAAATAACTGGTATTATGGCACGACGGCTCGTCTGGGATATTAACCAAGGTGATACTGTGAAAGCTGGTCAGAAGTTTGGTATGATGAAATTTGGTTCACGAATTGATATTTTTCTGCCTCTTGATGCTGAATTGTTTATTAAATTAAATGATAAAGTTGTTGGAGGTGAAACAATAATTGCGAAGTTTAAAAAGGATTAAAAATGAGAATAACTCGTTCTATTGTTCCTAATCTGTTTACTTTGGTAAATCTTTTTATGGGATTTACAGCAATAGTTTACATTACAAGAGATGATTTTACAAATGCTGCTCTTTGCATACTTGTTGCTGCTATTTTCGATATGCTTGACGGAATGGTAGCACGCTTAATAAATGCAGCAAGCGAATTTGGAGTAGAACTTGATTCTCTTTGCGATGCGGTTTCTTTCGGGGTTGTTCCCGGTTTTATGCTGTATAAAGTTCATTTTTATTTGTATCAGGATATGGGGATTTTATTAGCATCACTTCCTGCTCTTGCAGGAGTTATCCGATTGGCTCGCTTCAATGTTAAACTTACTTCACTTGAAGACAAAAAGTATTTCAGCGGTCTGCCTATTCCTTCAGGTGCCTTAACTATTCTCTCCTACGTTATTTTCTTTCATAATGAAAGTTTTCTTCCTCAGGAAATTAAAACTATATCTGTTTTTGTAATTACATTTATTACTTCTCTTGCAATGGTTTCAAATATAAGATTTGATAACCTACCACGCTATAGCTTAAGATATATTAAAAATAATAAAATTATTTTTATTTTATTCAATCTTGCAGCTGTAGCTATAATAATTTCAAAAGGTTTTTTAATTTTACCATTTATGCTGATTTATATTTTTGGAAGCTCAATTCGTCATTTTATTAACTGGTTAAAAACAAAATACGAAATTGACGATGATTTTGATGATAGCGAACAAGATGAAATCAATAAATATGAATAATAAAAAAGAGTCTTATGATATTCCCAAGGAGATTTCACGGAATATTTCTCAGTTCATTAACCACATTACTTTAGAAAAAGGGCTTTCGGAAAATACAAAACTATCTTATCACCACGATTTAACTGTTTTCGCTGAATTTCTTTCTTCGCAAAATATAAATAGTTTTAAAACAACAAATTCCGAGCATATTTCTTCATTTATTGAGCAATTAAACGAACTTGGACTTAATACTTCTTCGCGTTCAAGATATTTATCAGCGATTAGAAGTTTTTTTAAATATTTGATTACAAACGATATTTGCGATAAAGACCCTACTGAAACTATAAATATGCCGAAGCTATTAAGGAAACTACCAGATGTTTTGACTATTGAAAACATTAATTCTATTTTAGAAAGCTGCGATACAGATACTTTAGCAGGAATTAGGGACAGAGCAATAATTGAAACTCTTTATGCTTGCGGACTTCGGGTTTCCGAACTTTGTAATCTCAAGCAGCGCGACATAATTAAAGATGCTGAAATAATAAGGGTTTTCGGTAAAGGAAGCAAAGAAAGATTAGTTCCAATTGGTAAATCAGCTATTTATTGGATTGAGCAATACGTTTTGAAAGCGCGCCATCAATTCATTAAACTTTTCAATACTGACGACTTACTTTTCTTAAATCAGCGTGGCAAAGGTTTAACAAGAATGGGCATTTGG
>DAIOVK010000090.1:0-9006 GCA_036759045.1 Kapaibacterium sp. (SeqCode)
ACGCAACTTTGGAATTTTGGAGCATCACAATCACACTGCAGAAGGGCATAATCCTTTATGCGGTGACCAAATCGAAATTTACATTAATGTAGAAGATGGAATAATTAAAGATATTAGTTTTAAGTCATCTGGTTGCGCCATTTCCAAAGCATCTGCTTCAATTATGACAACACTACTCATAGGAAAAAATATTGAGGAAGTAAAAGAACTTTTTGAAAAATTTCATCATCTTGTTACAACCGATAAAGATGAAGTATTTGATTTAGACAGCTTAGGCAAATTAGCTGTTTTTTCGGGAGTGCGTGAATTTCCAACGCGTATAAAATGCGCCTCTCTTGCCTGGCACACTCTTGTTGCTGCTCTTGAAAAAGAAGGAGAGCCGGTGTCTACGGAATAGTTATTGGGTTATTAGGTTTTTTCGTTATTGGTTAATAATACTAGTGTTGTAATTCGTTAAAAGACTATTATATCGTGTCATTTCGAACCCCCGGATAAAGCAAGACCTTTATTTAAATGGAGATGACATAATTTTACCCCTGTCATTCTGAAGCGCAGCGAAGAATCCAGAAAATTTTTTTAACCACTACTCTCTGGATTCTTCACTTCGTTCAGAATGACCGACAAAAGTAAAGATGTCATTGGCAACCCCCAGATAAATGAAGACCTTTATTTTAATAGAGATGACATAAATAATAAGTGGTTATGAACATTGTAAAGATGTCCTACATATCCGAGATGTAGGACATCTACTTGAAAAGCTTTCATAAAGTTTTGTAAAACAAAAGAAAAGATGCCGTTAGAAACTAAGTGAAGAATATCACAAGTTCTTGAAACCTCTTAAACTTTTGCAATGCTAAGGGGTTTTACGAAAGTGAAAAGATTGAAAGTCATGCTATCAACTTGTTGATAGTATGACTGAGATAAACAAACATTCAGAAATTTTAATTTTAATAAATAAAATCTTATGGAAACAGTAAATTTTGATGATTTAAAAGAAAAAGTAAAGCGAATACTTATGACGATTTATGACCCGGAAATACCAGTAAATATCTGGGAATTGGGTCTAATCTATGATATTCAAATTACTGAAGAAAATGAAGTAGTTGTTTTAATGACGCTTACTGCACCAAATTGTCCTGAAGCTGAGGACCTTGTCTCAGCAGTCGAAAAGCGTGTAAAAAGTGTTCACGGAGTAACTGATGCAAAAGTAATCGTTACTTTCGACCCGCCTTGGGACAGGAGTATGCTTAGCGACATCGCAAAAATTGAACTGGGAATTTTTTAGAGAAAATTCTTCACTTCATCTAAAATGACCGACAATCATAAAGATGTCATTTACAAACGAAGTAGTGGTAAAAACGATTTGTGAGATTTTTCTCTGCGCTTACCAATGACATCTTAGTTCGTCATTCTGACGAATGTCAGAATCCATCTTGATTTTAGTCATTAGTCATTGGTCATTAGTTGTTAGTAAAATACAAATGACGAATGACCTATAAAAACTATTTTTTAGATGGATTCTGACATACGTCAGAATTACACTTTTACTTATGTCATCTCCATTATAATAAAGCACTTGTTTTATCGTGGTGTTCATGACAAAAAGTTATAACCAGTTTTTCAATGAATTACTACACTATTTATAAATCTTGGAAAATATACTGTTAAATAAACAATTAAGAATAATCTAAAAATGAAAAGAAAACCAATTAATCTAATCTCAGTTGCATTTTTATTATGCATATTTTTCTCTTATAATGAAGTTTTTCCTTGTTCAAGAGTAGTTTATCAAGGCCCAAATGGGACAATAATCACTGGACGGAATATGGATTGGAAAACAGAAATCCCTGCTAATCTTTGGATTTTTCCCAGAGAAATTGAACGATGCGGTGAAGTCGGAAGCACTTCAATAAAATGGAAATCGAAATATGGTAGTGTAATAACAAGTTCTTGGGATTTAGCTGCTTCCGATGGTATGAATGAAAAAGGGCTTGCAGGTAATTTATTATGGCTTGCTGAATCGAAATATCCAGCTTTTGAAAAGGATAAAAACAAAAAAGGATTATCTATTTCAATGTGGTTACAGTATGCCTTGGATAATTTTGCCACTGTAGAAGAAGCAGTAGCAGCACTAAGTAAAGAGGAATTCGTTGTGGTTTCTTTTTATATTCCCGATACAAAAATTTTTGCAACACTTCACTTATCTCTATCAGACAGGACTGGCGACAATGCAATTTTCGAATACATTGATGGAAAGTTGGTTATTCATCACAGCAAATCATACGTAGTTATGACTAATTCACCTGTTTATGAAGAACAAATAGCCATTAATTCTTACTGGAAAGATATTCCGGGCACAGTAATGCTTCCGGGAACTAACCGTGCAGCCGACAGGTATGTCAGAGCATCTTTTTATCTTAATGCTGTTCAAAAAACTGATGATATCAAAGTTGCTCTTCCTACAGTTTTCAGTATAATCCGAAATATCTCTGTCCCATTTGGTATTTCGACTCCAGAGCAACCTAATATATCATCTACCCGTTGGAGGACAGTGGCTGACCAAAAAAATATAATCTATTTTTTTGAAAATATCCTTAATCCTAATGTAGTTTGGTTAGATTTTAACAAACTGGATTTTAGTGAAAAAGGAAAAGTAATGAAGCTTGATTTGGAAAATAATCAAAATTACTCAGGTGAATCTTCAATTAATTTGAAAAATGCAGAATCTTTTAAATTCGCTGGATTTTAATAATAGCGATTTAATAATTAACTGACATAAGGTTTAGATAGATTAGATGGATTAGATTTTAACTTTTGCAAGGTTGTGAAACTTTTCCTTAAGTCAGAAAGAGCTCTAACTGCAGGATAAGGTTTATTGGTTTATTCATTTCCACTTGACTTTACTTCATCGGAAAGAGGAAACAGTTTAACCAAACTTTTCTATATTTAATAAGAAAGAGGAAATGATATTATCAAAGAAAAATTTAAGAATTTAAAAAAATGAATTTACAATTTTTACAGAGAATTCACTTTATCCTTATATTCAGAACTCTTGCCCCCTCGTAGTATTCTATTTCGCACTCTTGTCATTTCGAAGCGCAGTCAGAAATCTCACAAGTCATTGCTAACACGAAACTTGAGATTTCTCACTTCGTTTCGAAATGACACCTTTTCTTGGTAATTTACCCAATTGTTCTTTACGAGACAAATCTTCTAACTCCTTTATTTTCGTTATTGGGTAAGGAGTTATGAAATAAGGGAATATGTTTGGTTTGGTTCATTTGCTGGTAAGGTTTTAAGTAAAATAAGGTTTTGAATTGTTTTAAGAAAAGCCCTTCTGAGTGGAAGGGCTTTAATGTAAAACTATCGGGCAACAACAAAACTTTTATTTATCCTGTTTTTGCCATCTATCAATGTGCAGTAATATATTCCGACCGGAAGTTCGCTTGTTGATATTTCTATGTTTTCACTGCCAGATAAAGTAGTAAAGCTAATTGATTTTACCACTTCACCTAAAGAATTGCTGATGTACAGTTCTTTGGCTAAGATACCTGCTGGCATAGTAATTCTAATTATATCGTTTGCCGGATTTGGGGATATTTTTAATAACACAGCTTCAGGGTTTTCACTTGTGATGGAAGTAATTAATGTCCAAGTAATTTCAATTTTACTTCCATAGTAATTTTCATTTTTTTTTATTTCAAAAAAATCATCATATAATTCCCAAATACCACTAATGTATTCCTCAAAAAAACCAGACAACATATTTCCTTGCTGGTCGTAGGTATATGTTCCTTGATTAGAATTTACCCATTGTTCATCCATCCATTGTTCGTATAACCATAACAACATATTTCCTTGTTGGTCATATGTATATATAGTATGTCTATAATTTTTCCACTGGCTATTTTGCCAATCTTCATATAACCATAATAAATTATTCCCTTGGTGGTCATAAGTAAATGTATAGCGAATATTATTCACCCATTTTTCGTTCAGCCATATTTCTTCTAACCTAGTCAATAAATTCCCTTGCTGATTGTAAGTGTTTGTATAACGTTTAGAATTTACCCATTGCATATTCTGCGGTACTTCTGATAACATTGTCAATAAATTCCCTTGTTGGTCGTAAATATAGGTAGTACGATTAAAATTTACCCACTGTTCACCGTCCCATTGTTCAATTAAGTATAACAACACATTTCCTTGTTGGTCATAGGTATATGTCTCTTGTAAACTATTTACCCATTGTCCGTCCTGCCATGATTCAAATAATTCAGTCAACATATTCCCATGTTGGTCGTAAGTATAATTATAACGAGTATTATTCACCCACTGCCCACCGTACCAATATTCAGATAAACGTGATAACTTATTTGCTAGTTGGTCGTAAATATCGGTAGTGCGACTATAATTCACCCACTGCCCATCTTGCCATTGTTCAGATAACACTAATAACAAATTCCCAAGTTGGTTGTAGGTATAGGTATCATGTAAATAATTTACCCATTGACTGTTCTGTAGTTGCTCAATTAATCTTGTCAATTTATTCCCTTGCTGGTCGTAAGTATAAGTATATCTTTCTTCACTTCCATCTTTATTAGTTGTTTTAACAACACTCGGCAAATATTTGTCACTTTGTAATTCATCAGATTTTTTCTTGTTTTTTAACAAGGAATGCTTTTCGTTTACTTTAATAAAATTAGTTATCTTATTAAATTCTATATCCTGAGGAATTGACAGCTTCTCTATATCTCTAAGATACCTACTACTTAAATCCTCTTCTGGAAATTTTTCACCAGCTTTTGCCGTTGCAAAAGTTATTAAAAATAATACCGCAAACAGTGTAATAAATTTTTTCATTTCTCCTCTGCTTAATATTTATAAAAAAATTAGTTCTTTCTAAACAAAAATAAATCATAAAATTTCAAAATATCATTCATAACAAAATTATACTTTTTTCAATAAAAACCAAAATAATAATATCGAAAGCTATGAGTTTGTTTAATTGTTAATAGATAATTTAGAGAAACTACTAAAAACGGAAAATAAATTGCAGATTAAAGAACTACAACTAAGCTTCTTTCCCGGTCAACTCGTATTTTTGAGCTTTTGCTCGGAAGAAATTATGCCCAACAGGTTCGGGAAGCAAATTTTTCATATCTTTTTTGTTAGTTTTTTCCAACTAAAATACCAATATTTCAAATAAATAATGTAAATATAAAAATGATAAAAAGCAATAAAATAATTAAATTTTTCAAAATAAATTTATAATAGCACCGCTAAATTACAAATATTTATCAACGCTCCACATCTTGGACTTTTTGATTTTTCTTTAATTAATAATGAATAAATTCATTCAGGCAGGTTTCGGTTGTATTCCTTATTTTACCAAATATTTTTTATTTCATAAAAATCAAAATTTCTGTCACTCGAAATAATGGATAATTTTTCTATAATTGCCTGAGAAATAATTAATCTATCAAAAGGGTCTTTATGATGAAAAGGCAAATCAGCAACTTTTATTAAATGCTCAGAACTAATATCTAAAATTCTAATATTCAGATTATTTATTACTTTTACAATATGTTTTAACTCAAAAGGTAAAGTTAATTTTCCTATACTTTTCTTAATAGCCATTTCCCAGATAGAAACAGTACTTACAAAAATTTCATTATTTTCGTCTTTTAATATTTTACGAATGTTTTTTGGTATCTTATCAGATAAACCAAATGACCAAATTAAAATTTGAGTATCAATTAAATATTTCATGGCATGTATTCTTTAAATTCTTCCAAAGGTTCATTAAAATCATCAGACATCCAAACTTGTCCATCATATTCGCCAAATTCTCTTTCCTTTTTGGATTCCATTGATTTTTTTAAATCAAGAATTAATTTTTTCTTTTCCTCATTAGGAAGAAGAAACGCCAGATTCAAAATCTGTTTATATCCTATTGCTATTTGAGTTTGCATAAATCGTTCCTTTTTCGAAATTTTGTCAAAATGATTGACGAACAATAAAAATTAATATTTAGAAATCATTATTTATTAGATAAAGTAATTATATTTTCAACAAAGTATGTGATTTGCTTATAGTTTATTCAATAATTTTTATTAATAAATTCAGCATTTCTCTTCGTCCAATCCATACTTTTTATTTGATATCTAACCCCGATATTTTACGTAATTGAATGATTTATTTAGAAATGAAATACATACTTTTGCTCGGTAGAAATTGTATTTAAATATTTAAAAAATCAAGAATTTTTTATTCAGTTTTTAATGTTCTTTTTATTCTGTTAGCACGTTTAAGTAGCTCGTTATAAGAACATTCCATTTTTATTTTTTTGATTAAATCATCTAATAAAAATTTAATCAATTCAATTCTGCCATTAACTTCTGCGAAATTATATATGTATTGACTTTTATTCATTATTTCTTTATTAAGAGGCAACGCTTACAAATAATTTAAAAGTCATATTAATAAATTGAGTAAATATGCTTTCTTAAGATAAATAATATTATTCTAATCATTCAAATAATAGCAAAATTCATCTATTGACATATATGCATCTCTGATAAGAGCTCTCAATAATCCTCTGTCAAGTACTTTATGGTCGGGGATTGATAAGGTCGTAACAAAATTCTCTTTTTTGAATATGTAATGTCTGCTACTACCAACTCTAATAAATTTCCAACCAGCTTTTTCAAAAGCTTTCATAGCTTCTTTGCCGGAAACAACAGGTAATTTATCTGGCATTAAATTGCAACTTCCATATATAATTCATTATGAAATTCATTTCTGGGTATAAGATTGGAATCTAACGCTTCCAAACATCCTTTAATCGCATCTTTTATATTTTCTATGGCTTCTTCTATATTGTTCCCTTGTGAATGACATCCAGGTATAGCAGGACAATGGCTTACATAACCAAAATCTTCGCCTTTTTCAATTATTATTCTATAAATCATATTTCTACCTTTTTCAATTTAATTGCAAAATTAATTAATAATTATTTGGATAAATAATTTTATTTTTTTAATAAACTAAGGTAATTTCTAACCGTTCTATTGTCATAAATAATTGTCGATTTTCTTGGAAAAGAAATAAGTAATGCTTTCAAATTTATTAATCAACTTTTTATCAAATTACTAAACTTTTCCTTAAATGCAAAATTTTCTCAACTTATTCTCCATTCGAACTAAATACAAATCACATTGAAAGAAAGAAATACCAATCTTTTATTACAATTCGTAATTCTTAAATTGAATCAAAACTTCTAATAATTTAAACCAAAAGTCCAAAGCGGTATTACGTTTCTATAACCAAATTCAATGTCATCTTTGACTAAAAAAGATTTACCGTCATTTTCAATCTGATTCTGTTTTTTACTTTTTCCACCAAGTTCAAAAATGTAATCATTAATAACAAAATCCGCTTTTTTTGAAGCAATTATTTCATTCTTTACCCTCATCTGATTAAAGAAGAAAGTTTCACGCAAGTTTCCAACATCTGATTTATCCCCAACCAGATTATAAATTATATTAGTATTATCTAAATAAACTTTATCTACTTTTCCCAAACTACGCAAACCACTTGTTTCACTTCTCAATTGCCCAATCAGCCCTGCTTGCTCCATATAAAAAAAATAGTCATCAAGAGAATTTCTACTAACGTTAATTAATTCAGCTATTTTAGTAAAATTTGGCTTAAATGGAACGCTTTCTGCAATTATCGAAAGGAGGCGTTTAAGTTTACGACTTGTGCCTACATTCAAATTAGCATATTGAGGGATGTCTGATTCCAAGGTTTGAACAATAATTTGCCCAAGACGTAGATTCATTTCATCTTCAAGTCCGAAAGGATAATATCCCCTTTTTATATATTCTTTAAAAAGTGGCAAAGGATGTTTGATATCTGCAAGTTTAACTTCATTGTTGATTATTTGCTCTAATGTAAGAACTTCAGTATCAAAATTATGAAAAAGTTTTAAAAATTCCCGAAAAGAAAGTCCCTGAAGCTTGTAAATAATTGCCCGGCGACTTAAATCAGATGAACCTTTTATAATATCAAGAACAGATGAGCCGGTAAAGACAACTTTTAAGGTAGGAAATGAATCATAAATGTTTTTTAGTTCTTGAGACCAATTCTCATATTTATGAATTTCATCAATAAAGAGATACTCACCGTCATTTTTATAAAAATTATCTGCTAAATCCATTAACTTGTTTTCACTAAAATACATATCGTCTGCGAATACAAACAAGGTATTTTTATTGTTTAGATTTTCTTTAATATATTGCAAAATCATTGTTGTTTTGCCCACACCACGCGGTCCAACAATACCAATCATTCCGCTTCCCCATGAAACTTTATCATACAAATAGCGTTTAAATGCTAAATTTGTATTTCTTAAAAGTGTTCCAAATTTCTGATAAAGCTTTTCCATAAGTTAATGCCGATAATTTCTAAAAGAATGTAAACGCACAACGAAATGATATATTTTAAAAAATATTGCTCATTAAAAAGTGCAATATCAAGTTTTATTCTTTGTAATAATGTTATATTCTTGCACTTACTTCACCACCACAAATTTTTCTGAATAATTTCCCCTTTTCAATAAAACACAATCCAACTTTAGATGTGGCACATCTTTAAGATGTGCCACAACTGGAAAGATAATCTAAAGAAACAAACCTGAGATTAAAACATACAGCTTTTTTGAAATCATAAAACTATATTTCCAAAAATAACCTTAGTAGAAAAATGAGCATAACTGGAGCCAAATTATTATAGCCCAAGTTAGTTCTTTATTTCTATTTCTAATGCACCAAAATCATTGTAAAATCTATTGTTAAATACAGAATAGTCATAGCCAGTACTTGCTGCGCCTTTTTTTAATACCACACCATCATTTCTGATTGGCAATTCAGTTTTTTGATTATCTGTGATTTGATAAGTATCTAAATTTATGTTGTCAAATTTTTCAACATCTTTTGTATT
>DAIOVK010000091.1:0-8936 GCA_036759045.1 Kapaibacterium sp. (SeqCode)
AGTACGAGCTCAGTCCCAAGCTTTTTAGCATAAGAGCGGGCTGTTTTAACTCCACCTACATCTGGTGAACAAACGCTTGTATTGGTAATATCAATTTGAAGGAGACGTTTAAGGATTACTGGGGAAGCGTAAAGATGGTCGAATGGAATATCAAAGTAACCCTGAATTTGTGCCGAATGTAAATCAATTGATATTACTCTGTCGGCACCAGCCCTGGTAATTAGGTTTGCAACTAATTTGGCTGTAATTGAAACTCTTGGTTGGTCTTTTCTGTCTTGACGGGCATATCCGAAATAAGGTATAACAGCTGTAACTCTACGTGCTGATGCACGCTTTGCTGCATCTATTAAAATAAGAAGTTCTAACAAATTATCAGCAGGTGCATTGGTCGCCTGAATAATAAATAAATCTTCTCCTCTTACATTCTCTTCGTATTTTGCCCATATTTCACCATCGCTAAAGTTTTTTAAACTTACTGGTGAAAGTTCCATTTCGAGCTTATCTGCTACTTTCTGAGCTAAGACTTTACTCGCTCTTCCCGATACAACTCTAAAATCGAACATTTTATATTAACAATCAATTATTTTAAAAAAGCTGGGATGGCAGGATTCGAACCTACGAATGCCGCCTCCAAAGGGCGGTGCCTTACCGCTTGGCCACATCCCAATCTGTTCTAAAACAGAATACAAAATTAAGCATTTTTTTTTATTTTACAAATACTTTTTTTAAAAATTTTTAAAATTCTATTATTTAACCCTTTTATAAGAAAATTATATCTCTTGCTAATGCAGGAAACTATCCTTTTGTAGTATTTTATTTCTATTATGGCAAGGGGAGTTTTTAACAATTTGACATTCTGAACCCTCAGATAATGGAAAACATTTATCAAAATGGAGATAATATCACTTTAATAGTCATTCTGACGGATGTCAGAATCCATCTTAAAAATAGTTTTTTAAAGGTCATTACTCATTAGTATTTTTACTAACAACTAATGACTAATGACTAAAAATCCCTTTGTCCGTTCTCATTAGTAAAACCAAGATGGATTCTGGCATACACAAGAATGACATCTTTACTTTTATTCTATAAAACTTAACGAGAGTTAAAATCTAAACTATCTAAACTATCTAAACTATCTAAACCAATTATTCCGGCTCTCTTTTTAAAAAAACGAACCCACCTTTGGTGTATAAAAACGTTAAATCGTATTTGTCAGCATATTCTTTGTAATTATTTATTTTGCATACGAAATAAGCAGCTTTATCAATATTTCCGGTTAAGAGCCAGTTTTCAAAAATATCTGTTGGAATATCTTTCTTTTTTGCAGAAAGATAGTAGGGCTTTTTAGAATAAAAATAATGAGCGTAACTTTTGAAACCGAGTGTATAAATGTAACTGTCTTTGCTAATTTGTTCTTCGTAAAATTCTATTGGCGATCCCTGTACCTGTTTTTCAATATTGGGAACCAATAAGGGCAGAATAATCAAAATTACTATAGCTGTTGTTGTATAAATCGTTACAATTCCTTCCATAAATTTTTTCTTAAAAATCAAATACACAGATAAAATAAGTCCTGCAAAATACAAAGCACCGATAAACCACTCTGTGCCAATCCACTTTACATCAACCTGCAGTATTTCTTTAGTCATTTCATCGGTAATATATGGAAGAATTGCATCACTGCTTATTAATAAAATCGGGAGTAAAGTTAAAGCAAAAGCCCAAAAGAAACCAAAAATAGAAAGCAGCCAGGTTGTAGATTTTTTCCAAGTAAGTTCCTGATATGAAATGTTATAAATTGCAAGGGTAGCAAGAAATGTAATTGGGAAATAAGTTAAAGATGAATAGTGAACGATTTTGGTATTTACGATTGAAAAGATTATGACAACAACTGAAAGCAGTACAATCATCATTAATCTTATGCTTCTTTGAAGTAAATTGTTTTGAATATAGCTTCTAAAACCGCGTAGCATAATAATAGAAGCAGGGAAACAGCCCAAGAGCAGGATTACAACGTGATAATATATAGGACCGCCATGCCCGGCATCTTCTTTGGTAAGTAATCTGATATGATATAATATAAATTCTTCAAAGACGCTATTCTCATTTGAAAGGAATACGATGAGGTACCAAGCTATTGGAATAACTGCTGTCATAGCAGTAAACTGCAAAAATGGAATATAAGGAAATTTACTTATATTTTTATTAAACAGTTCATAGCAAATCCAAACAATAGCAGCAAGAAGATAGCCGACAGGTCCCTTGGTTAAAATTGCTAAAGTAATGAAAACCGAAGCAAAGAACAAATCTATAAAGCATTTTGAACGTTCAGTTTTTTCAATTGAAGTTTTAAAAGAAAATTGGAATAAGAAATAAATACCGACAAAAATAAAGAGATTAAAGGTTGGGTCAATAATTCCTGTTTTAAAATAAAAATGCGGCAGAAAAGAGCCAAGATAGGCAATTACCCAGAGTATCCCAAATTTATAATCGAATAATTTATTACCAATTGAAAAAATTACGAGGAGTGAAATAATGCCAATAACAGCGTTAGGGAAACGGGCAGCAAATTCGTTTACACCAAATATTTTCATAGATACTACCTGCATCCAGAAGAAGAAAGGTGGCTTTTCGTGAAATGGCTGGTAATCAATACGAACAGTTAAATAATCGCCAGTTTCGAGCATTTCTCGCGACGCTTCTGCAAAATTTATTTCATCCCAGTCGAATAGATGAACAGTTCCAAGATAGGGAATGAAAAAAAGCGTAGCTAAAATAATTATTAGTAATTTTATTCTTAATATAAAAACTTTATTTTGCATTATTACAATTTCCAAAAAAATTAAAATTACTAAAAAATATAAAAAAAATAAATAATTTCAATAAAAATGAATTTTTTTATAATTAAATTTTAGAAAAATCAACAAATTTGATTAATTTTGCTTATTAGGAATAAATGCAAGAAACGAAATGCAATTACAAAATTATACTATAGTAGTAATAGAAGACGACCCATTAGTCAATCAGACAGTAAAAGATATAATGGCAGCAAAGTATAAAAGAGTAGTAGCTTATTTAGACGCTATTCAGGCGCAGAACGAGTTGCATTTATTAGGTCCGGATTTAATACTATTAGATATATTTTTAGGGCATAGCAATGGCTTGGATATTTTGGAGAACCTTCGTAACCAAGGACTGACTGCCCCTGTTATAATGATGACTGCCTTTTCTGATATAAAAATGGCAGTTAGGGCAATGAAGCTTGGGGCAGAAGATTTCATAGTAAAACCACTTGATATAGAACAGCTTGAAATATCAGTTGAAAAAGCATTGCATAACTATGACTTACGTCGTCGTGTGAATTTATTGGACGAGCAACTTCAGCGTGAACAACCTAATGAAATATTAGGCGAATCAGAGGGAATGATAAAAGCATTGGAAATCGCAAAAATAGTTGCCCGTGCTGATACCACTGTTCTAATTCTCGGTGATTCCGGCACCGGTAAGGAACTCTTTGCCCGTTATATCCACAACCATTCGAGCCGCGCAAGAGGACCTTTTGTAACTATTAACTGCGGAGCTATACCACGCGAACTGGCTGAAAACGAATTGTTCGGATACGAAAAAGGGGCATTCACCGGCGCAACTGAAAAAGTGCGTCATGGAAAATTTGAACAGGCACAGCATGGCACTATTGTTCTTGATGAAATTGCTGAGCTTAGTCCTGAACTGCAAGTTAAACTTCTACGTGTTTTGCAGGAAAGAAGTTTTTATAGGTTAGGCGGTTCAAAAGAGATTAGCGTGGATGTCAGAGTTATTGCATCCACTAATAAAGACTTAGAAAAATTAGTAATGGAAGAGAGATTCCGTGAAGACCTTTTTTACCGACTTAATGTAGCCAGAATAATTCTTCCTCCACTACGCGACAGAGGAGCAGATATAATTCAGTTAGCTTCTTCGTTTATAAATGAATTTAACCAGAAATTTGCTAAAAATGTAACCGGTTTCACCCCTGAAGCAGCTGAATTATTGCAGCATTATCATTGGAAAGGAAATATAAGAGAATTGAGAAATGTTATAGAAAGATTAGTCCTTCTTGAAACAAATGATATTGTTACAAAAGAATCATTGAATTTTTTAGATACTTCACTTCAACCGAGTTCGCCAATGGCAATAACAGCCAAAGCACCGATTGACCTGAAGGAAAATCAGCATATACTTCAAATATCAAATAAAGGAGTTCAAATGGGAAATGTATTAAAGGATTTAATAATTCAAACTTTGAATATTACTAATGGTAATCAGATTAAGGCAGCAAAATTATTAGCAATTTCAAGAGCTAAGCTAAGATACAGGATTGAACAATTAGGTATTAATATTAGTGGAAAAAATATATCATAATAATCCTTCCGATTAATCATTTTTATTCTTGTATTTGATTATTTATTTTATTATTTTCTTTTTTTTAAAATTAATTTTATAATTGTTGTTTTTTTATATAAAAAATATTAAATTTTAATTTTTTTTAAAAATATTTTCTAAAATTAAAAAGATTAGATAAATTCTATTATAAAATATAGCATAAATAAATATGGATATAAAAGAATATATAAATATATTAAAATACGACAGTGATAGTGAGTTAAGGCGGGGTGCTGCTATCAGTTTGATTGAAACCGGCATTTATAATTCAGATATAATTAATGCATTTATCCAGGGTATTTTAGATAAAGATTACGGATTAAAAGATATTTGCTATCGCGCTTTATCAAACCCTCCACTTGAATTTGCAGAACAAATTGCTGAACACATTGCATATTTTATTACCAGTAACGAAATAGAGCTTAGGAATTTAGCCGGTGATATTTTATTAAAAATTGGAAAAGCATCTGAAATTCCATTATTAACATATTTACAATTCGATAACGATGATGTAAAACAATTTGCTGCTGACATTATAGGGGCCATAGGAACAGAAAAATCAATAACTGCTTTTATAAATTTATTACAGGAAAATAATCCAAATATTGTTGCATCAGCTATTGATGGATTAGGTAAATTGAAAGCCATTGAAAGTGTAAAATACTTTTTACCTTTATATGAAAAGAATGAAGATTTTAAGCCAATAATAATCGAAGCATTAGGTAAAATTGGAGGCGATGAAGCTCAGGATTTTATAATTAGCAAATTTTTTTCTGAAGAAGATTTTTTTATTCAGACCGCCTGCTTGGAAGCTCTTGCTCAAATATCTGACAGAATATTTATCGTTGATAAATTAATGCAGGAAATAACTTCATTTCCAGAAGAAATCCAACCAATAATTTTAAAAACAATTTTTGCTATTAGTTTTCGTAATAATATAAAACCGGAGCTTCCTTTAGAATACAGAAGTATAGCAAGAAAAGCATTATTTGACGAAGATGCTGACACAAGAGCAGCAGGGTTAATTGCTTTAGGTGATTCATTTTTTATTGAAGATATAACTGCTCTATTGAACGAAATCAGGTATGACAGAGTTGATTCTCAAAAACAAATTCTATTTAATATACTGGCAAATTCTGATGCTACTGTGGTTGATAAGTTTTTTATCAGTTTGTTTTACCAGAAGAAACCAATAGTTTCCTATATTGAATTCTTATCATTATTACCACTATTTGTTGATTATGCCCGTCAGGAAAACATTGACCGATTAATAAAAACTATGGTTCGTTTAATTGTCATACTTGGAAAAGGAAACTCTGATAGTATATTAGAAATACTACTTAGCATAAATTATAGTAAAACAATTGAAGAACTAATTACTTACTCTTTAAATGGTTCAGAAGAAGAAAAGCAGGAGATACGCGAAATTGCAGAGCGTCTTTTTTTAAATGAACTTTTATGATTAATTAAAATTTTAATATATGAGCGATTTATTTAAATTTCCATTTTCTAAACAGGAAGAAACAGTAAGGATCCCTTTTCAGACAAAGACTGCTGATTATCAAATCCAAATGACTGATGAAGATTTTCAGCAGATTAGAGATATTATTTATCAACAAAGTGGAATTTATTATTCAGAAAGTAAAAAATATTTATTAGAAAGTAGAATTGCAAAGCGACTTGTTGCAAATAATTTAACCAATTATCATGATTATATAAAAATATTACTTTCTTTTAACAATAGAGTAGAATTAAACAGCTTATTTCAGGTTATAACCATTAACGAAACATATTTTTTCCGTGCCGAACAGCAATTTGAGGTATTCGAAAGAGTTATTGCTCCAGAGTTAATAAAGCTTAAGCAAAGCGTAAGCAATCCAATTTTTAGAATATGGAGCGCTGCAAGTTCAACCGGAGAAGAGGCATATACAATTGCTCTACTGGTTTTAGAAAAGCTAAAACCGAATAACCCAAACGTCCATTTCCAAATCCTTGGCACCGACATTAATAATGCCGTCCTTGATGCTGCACGGCAAGGACTATATAAGGATTATGCAATAAGAAACGTACCTGCTTATTATTTAAATAAATACTTCAAAAAAGAAGGTATAAACTATAGAATTAACGATGAAGTAAAAAAATTAGTCAGATTTATGAATATTAATCTGTTTGATACCCAACAAATGAGGACTATTACCGGATGCGATGTTGTATTTTGTTGTAATGTATTGATATACTTCGATTTAAATTCAAAACAAAAAGTAATTTCTTCACTTTATGATTCATTAAACAAAGATGGTTACTTATTTATTGGCTATTCTGAATCTTTACACGGAGTATCGAAAGCATTTAAATTAATCCATTTACCAAAAGCAATGGCATACAAAAAAGAATAATTTTTTCAATAAATAGCTAAATAGAGAAATTAAATTGTGTGAAATATAAAAAATTTGTAAATTATTGTTATTTTAAAAATAAATAAAATAAATAAATGTCAAAAACAATATTAGTAGCTGAGGATTCGCACTCAATAAGGAAGTTTATAACAATATCTTTAAAAATATTGGGACATAGAATAATTACTGCTGAAGATGGTATGGAAGCTTTGGAAAAATTACCTAATGAAAAAGTAGATTTGCTGATAACTGATTTAAATATGCCCAATATTGACGGTTTTACATTAATAAAAACAGTAAGGTCCCAACCGGATTACAGGGAGCTACCTATAATAATTTTATCATCACTTTCAAAAGATGAAGATATTTCAAGGGGGTTGGCAGCCGGAGCCAATTCATATTTAATTAAGCCATTTAATACAAAACGGATACAATACGAAGTATCAAAATATTTAAATTGAAAATAAATAAACTAATAAATAGGATAGGAATATGCGATATCTAGTAGTTGATGACTCACCGACAATGCGCCGCATTGTCATAAATGCACTTAAAACATTTGGTATTAGTGATATAGTCGAAGCTGAAGATGGCCAAGATGGATTTGCTAAATTGAATTCAAGTAAATTTGATTTCGTGATTACTGATTGGAATATGCCCGTTATGACTGGATTAGAACTGACTAAAGCTATTCGAACAACTGATTCACTTAAGCATTTGCCCATCCTTATGGTTACTACCCGTGGTTTAAAAGAAGATATTGTTGAAGCACTCAAAGCCAAGGTTAATAATTATGTTGTTAAACCATTTACCCCGCAAGTGCTTAAAGAAAAAATTGATGCTATTTTAAAAGCAGTGCAGGGTGCTTAATTTTTCACTTATTTTGGAGTTTTTATGAAAGAAATGGATATTAGTGATGTTTTAAAAAAAGCTGAAGAATTAAGAGCTCTATTTATTCTTGGTCAGCGAGTTATACCGTTCCTTGAAGAAATTTTTATGTTCGTAAGTGAAATCAAGCCATTACTTGACGAAATAAATATTTCTATTGAGGAAAACCTGAAAAAAATGCCTAATGCTTCAAAACAGCTTACTAAAGTTTCTGAAGCTACTGAAACTGCTACTACCGAAATTATGGACATTGTTGACGGACTTTCTTATAAAGTTGATATTATTTCTTCTAATATTAAAAAAATTGGCAGTTCCCCTACTAAGGTTGCTAATCATTTTAGAATTCTTGAACTAATTTACAAAGCTATTCAAGATGATGTTGATGTTCAAGATATTCTTCCTGAAATTTCCAATACCATAGAAGAATTAAAAGGTGATAAAAATCCTGTTATGCCAGATAAAAACTCTCAGGATATAATAGAACACACTGAAGGTATTTTACAAAGCATTAAAGATGATTCAATGTCAATTATGATTTCCTTGCAGGTTCAGGATATTACTTCACAACAAATTGCTGCTGTTAATCATCTATTAGAGACTATTCAAACTAAATTAGAAAAAATTCTTAAAAAATTCCAGTCATCTGACATAAATCAACTTGTTATTAAAGCTCCGGTGATTAAAGAAAAAACTAATGTTGCTAAAATGCACAGAAATATTGCCTTTGACCCTGATGCAATTGATTCTATTACTTCTAAAGAAACAAGACAAAATGATGTTGACGATTTAATTAAAATGCATCTTAGCGGAGAAAATATTGACGAAATAACCAATAATGATAAAATAGAAGATGAGACCCAAAACGAGGTTATTGATACCAATAACGAAATTCCTGAAGAAATTAATGAAAAAGTTTTAAATATTCCCGAAGATATTGAACAGTTTTCTCAAGATGATATTGATGCTATTTTTGGTAAATAAAAAATATTTTTACTCTGTTGTTATTCAGAATCCACAGATAAAGCAAGACCGTTATTTAAATGGAGATAACATTACTAAAAAGGTCTTATGAAAATAGAATTGCAAAAATCCCCCCCTACCCCCCTTTTTCAAAGGGGGGAGAAGAATTTTCTTTTTGATTCCCCCCTTTGAAAAAGGGGGATAGGGGGCAGGGCTAATACGTTCTTTTAAATCCACTTGTCTTATTCCCCTCTTGAGAGGGGATTA
>DAIOVK010000092.1:0-8924 GCA_036759045.1 Kapaibacterium sp. (SeqCode)
TTAATATGTTCTTGCAACTCTTTGCCAATCTTTACTAACTCTTGATTATCGTTTAAAATAAGCTCATAAACAAATCCAGAAAATAAATACTTGTCTTTGTAAAAAACAAAAATATAATTATCGTTAAAAGAGTGATTAGTTGTAGAAGTTGGTCCTTCAATTGTTTTTGTATAAATTGGATTTTTATTACTTGATAAAGAACCGTTGTTATTAGGATTAGCATAGTCATTATAAGTCGTTGTAGTACTAGAGCTACTCTTTGTTTCATATTGAAAAGTAGTCATTGTGGTAAAAAATGCATCATATTTTTTTCCACTAATCTCAATAGAAAAAGTTTTATCAACATATTTCCCATATTCTTCTTTAAACTCATTTTGAGTTGATTCTTTGCTTATTCTATAAAAGTCTTCATACTTAATGACCTTAGGAGCGCAACTGCAAACAATAAGTACTATTCCCAGAATCATCGGCATAAATTTAAATTTTTTCATTTGTCATACCCTTCTTTCTTAATAATTTCCTGAGCAACTTTTTCACCAATTCTTTGTATTAACGGATTGTCATGTTTCAATAATTCATCAATAAATCCCCAATGCAGCACTAAGCTGTCTTTGAAAATAATTGCACCAAATTCACCAACGCCAGGTTCCAGATAAACAGGAAAAACACTCACTTTATAAGTAGTATTATCAGTATCAGTAACGTTAAACACATACCTTTCCTCGAATTCCACATCAATAAAATCATTTTCAAATTTATTGTGTTCAATCTTCTGACCGGGTTCTAAATAGCAAAATGTTGAACGGGTTACAATCGATAGCTTATTAGAACATGAACAAAACAGCAGTGCGATTAGTGGAATTAACAAAATAAAAAGTTTTTTTGGTTTCATAAACACCTCTTTTTTTTAAAAAAAAACTATTACAATTAACAAAATTAGAATAATATTAAATAAAATGCAAATATATTTTACAAGGATTTCAAAAAAATGTGATGACGTAAGGTTTAGAAAGATTAGAAAGTTTAGATAGTTTAGATTCAGAACTCCAGATGCCTCGTAGTTTGATATTGGGCAGTCTTGTCATTTCGAACCCCCTGATAAAAGAAGACTTTTATTTTAAATGGAAATGACAAAATTATTTACTGTCATTCTGACGTATGTCAGAATCCATCTTATAATTGTTTAGTCGCTATTTAATATTTCAAGGATGCATTTGGGCTTGCCCAAATGTTACAAGTGAGCAAGCTCACTTGCTTTCACAAGATGGATTCTGGCATACGCCAGAATGACAGACAAAGTAGCGATGTCATTGGCAACGAAGTGAGAAATCTCAAGTTATGTTTTAACAAGAAGTTGTGAGATTCTTCGCTTCGCTTCAGAATGATAAGCATGCGAAATAGCAAACTACGAGGCATCTGGAGTTCTGAAATTGATTTTCATACACTTTATTCACAAGGATTGTTTTTTATTTTGAGTAAAAAAATATTTTACTTTTCAAATATCTGAATACTATATTTGTATTTTATTTAATGATAACTAATGATTTATGTTGAAATATTTTTGTCTTTTAATTATATTTTTTACATTTTTATTTGGTAAAGAAAGCAATTCTCAGGTTTCTTTGCCAAATGAAATTACAGCACTGCGAATTACAGAGCTAATAAAACTTGATGGAATTTTAGACGAGGAAAGCTGGAAAAAGGCACAAATAATTTCAAATTTCACTCAAAGGCAGCTAAATGAAGGCGAGGCAGTAACAGAGCGAACGGAGGTTTCCGTTTTATATAATGATGAAACGCTTTATATTGGGGCTTGGTGCTACGAAAGTGATATGAACGGTATTGTTGCCAAACTGATGAAACGCGATTTCCAGTACTGGACAGAAGATAATTTTGAAGTGATTTTCGATACTTTTCACGATAAAAGAAATGGATATGTTTTCGTTGTAAATCCAAATGGGGCAAGGGCAGATGTTCAAATTACAAATGAATCCGAAGGATTTAATATTGACTGGAATGCTGTTTGGGACGCTGCTGTAACTCAGAGAGAAGACGGCTGGTTTGTTGAAATTGCTATTCCTTTTTCTTCTTTAAAATTTTCTGATAGTGATACTCAGATTTGGGGAGTGAATTTCGAAAGGAACATAAGAAGAAAAAAAGAAGCTGCTTTTTGGCAGGGCTGGTCAAGGAACTGGGATTTTGAACACGTTTCTCATGCAGGTACTCTTCTTGGACTTTATGGAATAAAAGGAAAGGAAACTATTGAAATTAAGCCATTTATTACATCTGGTTATTCATTTTTAGAAGACAATAAACACGAGAGTACTTTTAAAATTGGTGGCGACATTAATTATTTAATTACTCCAACTTTAAAGCTAAATCTTACGGCTAATACGGATTTTGCTCAGGTCGAATCTGACCAGATGCAAATCAATCTTTCAAGATTTTCGCTGTATTACCCTGAAAAAAGAGATTTTTTCTTAGAAGGAAAAGATTTCTTTGAATTTAATTTACCTAATACGAACGTATTTTATAGCCGTAGAATTGGATTAGCGGAATCTAATGAAATACCGATTATTGCAGGCGCCAGAGTTGTTGGAAAGCAAAACAATACAAACATAGGCGTTCTTTCTATGCAAACTCAAAGCAAAGGAAATGAACCAACTACAAACTACAGTGCAGTTCGATTAAGTCAAGATGTTTTAAATCAATCAACAGTCGGTATGATTTTCACTTCAAAAAATTCTGCAAATACTCATAATTATGTTTATGGTGTTGATGCAAACTATGTTAATTCTAAGTTTATCAACGATACCCGATTAATGATTTCCGGAAATGTTGTAAATTCATCAACAAGCAATGATACATTAAAGCGTAATCTCGCTTATAATTTTTTGATTAATTATCCAAATGAAAATATCAACTCATACCTTCAATATTCCACAATTCAAGAGGGTTTCAACCCAGAAATGGGCTTTTTGAAAAGGAAAAATTTTAAATACCTTGCTGGAAGTTTTCGCCTGAGAACGCGTCCTGAATTTCTTCCATTCCTTCATTCCCTTGATTTTAAGTTAATTAATTTCGATTGCTACTGGACTGATATTACAAACGAGCTTGAATCGGCATTTTATCAGGTCTCCCCTATTTCTTTCAGTACTAAATCCGGTGATAATTTCGGAATAAATCTTGAGCGTAATTTTGAAAGATTAGATGAGGACTTTAATATTTTTCAAGATGCAACAATTCCCATGGGAAAATACTGGTTCGATTCGTTTAATCTATATTTCAACTCTTTTGAAGGACGAAGCTATTATCTTGAATTATACTACGGGCTGGGCAAATTTTACAACGGTGATATAAATTATTTTACGGCAGTAACAAAATTCAATCTGAATAAATATATTAATCTGTCATTTTCTTATGACAGGAAAAACATTGATTTATCTGAGCATAAATTTTCAACTGATGAAATTTCAGGGCGATTTGAATATTCCTTCAATCCAAAGCTATATTCGAGTTTATACGGACAATGGAACAATGACAATAAAAATGTGTTGTTAAATTTTAGAATTCATTGGATACCGGTTATTGGAAGCGATTTTTATCTTGCAGTAAATCAGAATATTTCAACAGAAAACCGAGTAATAAAACTAAAAGAAACCATTTTTCTAGCAAAATTCATCTGGCGATTTGGTTTTTAAATATTTTAAATTGGCTGGGCTATTTTTATCTTTTGAAAATAATTTATACAATAACGATAAAATCTCACAATATCAACAGAGTAATTGTGGACGATAAGAAAGGTAGAGACTATGCATGCCTAAATAAAATCTACGCACTTTGATTATGTTTCTTAACTATCGTAAAGTAGTAATCATTTTTGTAATCTTCAGTTATACAATGACTGCCAGTCATCGTATGACTTGGTAAGCACAGCGGGTCTATGCTATTAAACCTATAATTTTTCAATTCAAACTATATTATTTGAATAAATCTTGTAATACCTCTTGTTTTGTTTTATTGAAATGTTCAGATATATCTTTAATTATTGAATTTAATGTTCCTATTTTTAAAGGATTATGAGAAGGTATTGTAATATTATGTTCACCGTTTTCATTAGTTGACAATCTTATATGACTCCCAGTTTGTCGAATTACTATATATCCGTATAATCTTAATAGTTTTGATAATTCTAAACCATTAATATTTCTTGGTGTTTTCATACCAGTGCAAACTCTTCTTCACTAATAAAACTCAACTTTGCTTTTTTGGGAATTTGTATATCATCGAAGTGACATAATATTGAATCTTTTATATTTAATTTAAGTTCTTCAATAGTATCTCCTTGTGTAAAAATGCTATAATTAGTAGCTTTAGCAAAGAATCCGCCATTAATATCTTTTTCTACAATAAAATTTATTTCTTCCATTTTATATCCTTTGTTGTTATAGTTCAATAAACGACTTATATTAAAATATATTTTATTTTGATTGTTTTTGCTCAATGTTGGTGAAACACCCAGTTTCATCGTCGTGTTTGCACGTGCCGTGGCCGGCGTAATTGCTTTCTTTGCAGTACTTCAGTTATACGATGACAGCCAGTCATCGCATAACTTGGAAAATATAATGGGGCTATATTTGTAAAAATCCAGAATTCGTTATTTTCAAATTCAACAAGAATGTACTTTAATAAGTATCAATCATTTTTCTCAGATTCTTCTTTACTCAACTTTTCCCTACGTTTGATAATCCAATACGCGCCGCTCATTAAGGCACCTACACCGAGAAAAGTATAAGGAACTGCTCCCATAGCCCACTTGGTCGCCAATGGAATTGGTTCGTTAATATTCGGTTGCCCTAAAAGCTCAACATTTTTGTCAACCCTGTTGTTGTAATAAAAAAGAAAATCTAAAGGACAATCCTTTGCAGTAATGTACAAAACATTTGTTCCGCCAACCTCTTTTTCTCCATAAATATTATTCAGATAAACTTCCGGCTGTTCATTTATTCTTTGCCTTGCAAGAGAAAGCAACTCTTCCCTATCCCCATAAATTGTTGCTTTCGCTTGACAAGCGTAAGTACATGCAGGTTGGTCAATTATTCTATTTTTAATATTTTCGTAGCATAAAATACATTTTTTAATATAAGGAACAGTGCTGTCCCAGTCGTATCGTGGAATTCCATAAGGGCATGCCATCATACAATATCGGCAACCCAAACATTTAGAGCTGTCGTAAACAACTGCGCCTGAATCAGTTTTATGCAATGCACCAACCGGACAAACAGAAGCGCAAGTCGGCTCAATGCAGTGGCGACACTGTTTACGAACATTATATTTTCCATTGTGCAGAACAGAAGTCCAATTCCTTGCAGAAAGTCCATCATTTTTCTGCCAAAAACGGGGCTTGTCCGGTGGCAGTTTATTTATTTTTTTGCAAGCTTTAACACATTCGTTGCAACCAATACATTTCGTAATATCTGTTAAAATTGCTTTCATAATTTTTCTCCTTGCTTTCCAAGTGAAATTTCAACTTCTTCACCAGCTTCAGGAGGAAATTTCCAAGCCCGGGCTGTAATCCATTGTCCTAATGGAAGCAACACGCAATGTGCAATCTTTGTGAATGGAATTAGAATAAAGATTGCACATCCACTTAAAATATGAATAAGCATAAAAAAGTTATAAGTAGATGGATTTACTGCAATTTGAGCACAAACTAAGCCAGTTGCAAAAGGAACAATAAGAAGAATTAACCATAAGAAATCCTGTTTTCTACTTAAAAAGCGAGATGCTTCGTTGCTTAATCGCAAAGTTAAAAGCAATAATGCTGAAATCACTGTTATAATTGTTAAAAGGTCAGCAACTCCCTTTGATATTGATATACCGAGCAATGAAAAACCGATTGAACTATCAAATAAAAGGTTATGGTCAACTAAGAGAATTGGTGTAAGAAGTAATCCGAAATGAAAAATAATCGAAATTGCAGCGTAAATCGGTTTCTTTCTAAAAGCCCTAATTGGAAATATGTAACCTAAAGTCATTTTCTTAACATAAAATTTTGGAATTGCCTTATCTTTTGCTTTTGATTTTGCTGACAATCCGTTTATAATTGTTAATGCAAAAAGTCGTATTAATCCGAGTATCATAATTGCAAATGAAAACCTGAACAAAGGTCCTTTTGCAAAGTTAAGTAAGTCTTCCATATTTAATTTTAATTATTTTTTTAGCAAATAAATTAATACTTTTTACTCAATTCCTTATAAAATAGAAAAATTAATACTAATAAAATAAGGATAAGTTTAATACAAAAATACAAATCTAATTTCAAACAGAAAACTCAAATTAAGAGAAAATAAAGGATATTTTGATTTGTGGGCCCTACGGGATTCGAACCAGCGACCTCTTCCGTGTCAAGGAAGCGCTCTAGACCAGCTGAGCTAAGAGCCCTCACAAATAAGAATTCAAAATTAAGAAAAATTTTCCAATTAACCAAAAAAAATTACGGATATAATCTTATTTTTTTCCAAATATTTTTTTCGAGAGAATATTGTATCCTGTCATGAAGTCGGCTTGGACGTCCTTGCCAGAATTCAAATTGAGTTGGAATAAGACGATACCCTCCCCAATATGGAGGTAAAGGCACATCAAGAGGATATCTTGCCATTATTTTTGCTACCTCTCTAATTAATGTGAACCGGGTTTTAAGTGGAGTACTTTGTTTGGACGCCCAAGCTCCAAGCCGGCTTTTATAGGGTCGCGTTCTGAAGTATTCTTCGGATTCTTCCTTGGTTATTTTAATTACAGCTCCTTCAATTCTAACCTGCCGTTCAAGAATATCCCAGAAAAAGAGTATATTAGCATTGGGATTTTCTTCTAATTCTTTTCCCTTGCGGCTTTCATAGTTAGTAAAAAAAACAAAGCCATTTTCATCAAATTGTTTTAACAGCAAGACGCGTGAAGACGGTTTCCCATCTTTGCTCGCAGTTGATAGAACCATAGCATTTGGTTCTAAAAATTTTGTAGTTGAAACTTCATCGAACCATAATTTGAATTGCTCAAAAGGAGAATCTTTTGCTACCGATTCATTGAATTGTCTTGTTGAATAATCTCTGCGTAAATCAAAAAGTTTTTCTATCATATCTCATCTTTTTTTTACAAAACTACAAAACTTAGCAGAATTTTCATAATTAAAGGAAGAGCTTGTAAAAAAGCGAAAAAATTCTTAATTTTGTATAATCTGCCAACATAGCTTAGCTGGTAGAGCAGCTCATTCGTAATGAGCAGGTCGGCGGTTCAAGTCCGCCTGTTGGCTCTAAAGAAAAGCCGATGAAATCTAATTCATCGGCTTTTGTGTTAAATAAAATTTTACATTTCAATTCTGAAATTTCTTAAAAGTTGAACTATACCATTTAGTTCTTTTTATTATATGAAGGATAAAATATACTATTAGAACGAAAGTAATTTTATCATGAATTTCTATAAATAAAGTTCTTGAGTTTACTGTTCCTCCAGATAAGTCAATAATCCAAGGAACAATACCAGTTATTGCTACAATTAAAAAAAGCATTGTTAAAACAATCACTTGTTGATGTTTACCAATTAAATGTTTGGTGAAAACTCCTTTATACCATTTCCAGTGAATACAAAAATGATATATCATAAGAACTGAAAAAATTATGATAATGGTTTTATGGATTGTTGACCAGTCGGAATAGGAAAAGCCCCATACTTGTTCATTGGGATTGATTTCTCTTGCCTGTTCATAAGCCATTGATTCTGAGTGAATGCTCAAATTTTCTCTGTGATGGTTACCCATGTGAAAACCTAATTGCAGGACTAAACCAGAGATAATTGTGATTAGCCCAGTTACGAGCAATAGATTATTGATAATAAACCTATTTAGTGCTTTCGATTTCAGATTAGATTTCATTTTATATCTTTCGATTTTATTGATAATGCTTCATTTTTGCAGGAGTCAATGCAGGTAAAACATCCAGAGCAAGCAACTAGTTTAACAATCAAAGCGTGTTTATGCCATGGTAAATCTACTTTGCCGATTACTTCTTTAGGGCAATCATCAAGGCAGCGCCAGCATGCTTTGCACTTTTTGGTATCCAATTGAATAAAATCTGTAAATGTGTGTTCTCTTTTAAATAATTTCAATTTCATTTTACTCCCATTTTTTCTCACAAAATTACTTTTGTACTAAGTAATCTGACGATAACAAATGTTAATAAATGAAATCTATTTTCTATTCCTGATTCTGCTTAACGAAACTGGAGTAATTCCCAAATAAGACGCTATATAATGTTGTGGTATTCTTTGCAATATCTCTGGATGGTTCTTAATCAGTTCTTCATAGCGTTCCTGAGGACTGTCTTTTATTCGGGAAAGGAAAAGGTTTGCATAATTTCTAAATCTTTGAAACAAATATTTTTGAAATCCAATTTTAATCTCTGGGTATAGCTCTTGTAGTTTAATAAAATTTTCTCTGTTTATAGAAATTAAGTTTGATGGCTCAATTGTTTCTAATGTTAATAAACTTGGTAGTTCGCTCATAAAACTATCAATTGAAGCAACTGGCTGCCCTTCAAAAAAGAACTGCGTTGTAATATCTTTGCCATCCTTATTGAACCACTGACGTAAACAACCCTTTTTGATAAAATAGCAATAACGGGATATTTCACCTTCATTCAATAAAATTGTTTTGGAAGCATATTCTTTTTCAACGAAAATATCTTTAAATGATTGCCAATTCTCATCATCTTTTTGCAGTAAATGTATTATTCTGTCAAGCATAAACGATTTAATTATGTTTTTTAAAACTGTCATTCCGAAAACCAAGTTAAAACAAATGCTTCATTGAAAAGGAGATGACATAAGGTTTAGAAAGATTAGATAGTTTAGAATTTTAACTTTCGCAAAGT
>DAIOVK010000093.1:0-8852 GCA_036759045.1 Kapaibacterium sp. (SeqCode)
CAGATAAAATAAATATGGAAAACTTAAAAGAAAAAGTAAACTCTATGCTTTGGGATTATCCTCTTAACAAAAGAGTTCAAATTATTGAACAAATATTCAATAATTCTAAAGTTGCTTTTGAGAATAAAGAACTTGCTCTTCGTGCTATAAATAGTTTAACATGGTATGAATTATTAGAAATTTTAAGTATTCAAGAGATTTATGAATTATTAGATGATAGATTATTAAATAGACTATTTCCAAAAAGTAGAAAGAATTTTTATTTAGATGCAAAACGATTATTATCAAAATATTGTTTATCCGTTTCAAGATAAAGTATTAGAAGTGATGGACAAATTGGATATTGATTTGCTATTGAAAAATATATACAAAATAAAAGATGCTAAATAATAAAACAGTTGCTGTTGTTGTCCCAGCTTATAATGAAGAAAAACAAATCGGTATGGTAATCGAAACAATGCCGGATTTTGTGGATAGAATAGTTATTGTTAATGACTATTCTAAAGACAAAACCGCCGAAGTTATTGAAGATTATATTGCTAAAGAAAAAGCTCTTGGCTTATCTTTCCCCTTGAAAAATAAAGCCAAACGACTTGAACTAACAAAATATAATCGTGCCGAATTGGTTCTTCAGGAACAGAATGAATTAGAACTTGACTACTTTACTAAGTTTGAAGTTGCTGGCGAGCAGCAAGAAGAAAAATCAAGAATTATTCTTATAAACCATCTGCAAAATGGTGGAGTAGGTGCTGCAATTTCTACTGGCTACAAATGGTGCAAAGATAATAATATTGACTGCACAGCTGTTATGGCTGGTGATGGTCAAATGGACCCCGATGAACTCGAAGGCATTTGTAAACCAGTCGTTTTCGATGGAGTTGATTATGTAAAAGGTAATCGATTAATACATAGAAGTGCGTTATTAGTCATACCCAAAGTGCGCTATCTCGGCAATTCTGTTCTTTCAATTTTAACAAAAATCGCCTCCGGCTACTGGCATGTATCTGATACACAAACCGGCTACACTGCAATTTCAAACAGTGCATTGAATGCTATTCGTATTCACGATATTTACAAAAGCTACGGAATGCCGAATGATGTGTTGGTCAAACTTAATATTGCGATGTGTTCACTAAAGGAAATTCCGATTAAACCCATTTATGATGTCGGCGAAAAATCTAAAATGAAAATCGGTAAAGTAATTCCAACTGTTTCAATGCTGCTTCTTCGCTCATTTTTTAAGCGGTTATGGCAAAAATACCTTTTCCGCGATTTCCATCCTCTTTTCCTTCTATATCATTTGGCAATGATGTTATTTTTATTTGCACTTCCACTCGGAATTAAAATATTAGGTTCTTTTATTATAGATGGACAAATAGTAACAAACCAATCGCTTATGATATTTGTTTTTTTAATGACAAGTGCATTTCAATCGCTGCTTTTTGCGATGTGGATGGATATTCAGGATAACGAACGGCTGTATAAGTAGTGTTTGGTTTTATCTGGACAACAAGAGGAATGAGATATTATGATAAAAGAAAGTAAAAAAATTGGTATATTATTGCTTATTCTATTTCTTGTGTTTAGCTGCGTTGATAAAAAGCAAAAATTAATTATAGAGGAACAAAAGAAATAAGCAAAAATCTATTTATAGAATTTTATACCCCAAGTATAAGCGGGGTTTTAGATAATGATATCGGAACGGCATTTTTAACAGATTTAACAAGTAACGAAATATTTTTAGGTACAATGGATGACCATCAAGGTTTTGACTTTTTGTAGATTCAATAAAATTTAAAGCTTTAAAATACTCAGATGTATTTATTTCTTTTAAAAAGTGTTATAAAAAAGTATATGTTGATAGCATAATCATTGATTTAAAAACTTTTAAAGTAATAGATAATTAATAATTGTTTATAGTTCAGCAATTTACACTGCATTGCTTCGCTTTTCCAAACTTTCGCAAAGTTGGGAAACTTTAAGAAAGTACGGTTTTTAACAAGCGTAGAGACGCAGCATGCTGCTTCTCTACATTCATTCGTTTCAAATTCCTTTCCTAATTCAATTTGGGAAGCAGCAAGAATTTTTCTACATTTGCATTTTGCAAAGGTTTTTAATGCTAAATGTTCTTTGAAAAAAAAAGATGGACTCCACTTGGGAAAGTGGATTCCATCTGCCTTTCAAACTTTCTGAAAGTACGGGCTATGTCAAGTAATCAGATAAATATTTTGTAAAAAAGAGTTGTTACATCATTAAGAAAAATTAAGTTGTATATTTTAAAATAATTTGCTAAATTTATTTATAATTTTGTTAAATATTAAAATAATTAGAGAATTTATGATTTTCAAAGTAGTATTAGAGAAAAGCCCTGATGGTGGTTATACATCATTTGTTCCTTCTTTGCCTGGTTGTATTTCAGAAGGTGATACCAAAGCAGAAGCTATTGAAAACATCAAGGAAGCTATTGACCTTTACCTTGAACCGATTGAAGACGATTTAATTTATGATTCTTATGAATATGGTGAGGTGATGATTTGAGCGAAATTCCTTCCTTATCTTATATCAAAATAATTAATACTTTACAAAGGTTTGGTTTTATAGTAGTTAGACAAAAGGTAGTCATATTAGATTGCAAAAAAGAAATGATGGAAAGGTTATCAAAATTACAGTTCCAGCATACAAGCCAGTAAAAATCTATACTTTAAGACAAATACTTAAACAAGCAGAAATTACGCTTGAAGAATTTAAACTATTTCTTTAAAATGTAGTTTTATTAAACAGAAATAATTTTATAAACGATAATTATCAATTATCCATTGTTTGAGATTTCCCGCTGCGCTCGGAATGACAAAATACAATAAAATTATTGTTAGCAGTTTGGTATTAATGATAGCACTTTTTTATAATTTAACTTCTTATTTTAAAATATGCAAAATAACAAACTACGAGGCGACTGGAGTTCTGAAGTTGTTAGTATGATTAAAATAGTATTTTTAAGAACATATTAGTCTGGGTATTAAGAATATTAAACAGAAATTTATTTGATATTTTCCATTTCATATTTCTTTTCTTCGTCAAAATCTAAAGGGTGGTAGTTGTTAGCTGCAATTGCATTTCCTTCGATATTTTCAATGTTTTTGCTATTTTTTGCTTCTTCAATATCTTGCAATTCACGAAATCTTCTTAATTCTTCATGTCTTCTGGCTTCCGCTTGCTTGAATTCTTCTTCCATTTGTTGTTGTTTAATCAACCTTTCTTCTTCATCAATTTTCCGTTGCTCCTCTTCAATTTTCCGTTGTTCTTCAAGTTCAACTTTTTTCTTTTCAGACATAACATAAATAGTTGTAACCATAATTACACCGGCACCTAGATAAAATGCAGAAAAAACGAGAAAGCTGTTCAACAGTGCTTTAGGAAGCTCTACTTCATTACCTATAAAAATATAAATAAAGTAGATAATGCTTGCAAGCATACTTACCCGAAAAAGAACAGAGAAAGGATAATTAAGAATTGTATTAATTCTTTTCCTTTCTTTTTTCTCTTTTTTCTTAATGTATTGAGCTCTATCTTTTTTCTTTTTTTCTTTTTCCTTTTGCTTTAGCTCTTGCAATTTTTTCTCAGCAGCTTCACTTTTTTTTCGTTCAAGCTCAAAATTTGTTTTTTTATTATCTTTTTTTGCCATAATTAGTTAAAAGATTTCTCAATAATCAATGCCATTTTAATTATTTTATCGGATAAATTTTTCATTGCTTTAGAAACATCTTCATTTGGTTCAGTTTTCACAAATAATTCCTGGCGAATAATCGACTGCCTGACAATTCTGTTGTAAGGAATATAACTTAGTGGTATAAGTTCACAATTAAGGAATTTGCTGGTTGCGAGATTCATCTTGTTTGATATATCATTAGCATCTTCAAAATCAATGACATTGTTAACCAAAAGCGTTACTTTGTTTATATCTACATAATTTTTTATTATTTTTATCAGTGCATAACCGTCAAGCAAAGAAGTGGGTTCGTCAGTAACGACAACAGACGAGAGATTAGACGCGCTGCAGCATTGTAAGACCTCATAAGAGGCACCTGCAGATGTATCAATTATAATAAAGTCATATTCAGTATTTACTATTATTTCAGCCAGCATTTTTATTAAATCAACACTCTGGCTGTTTTCAGCATTAAACTGAGCAGGGGTTCCTGCAAGCAACGATAAATTTTCATTTAATGGAAAAATAGCCCGTTCAATTGAAATTTTTGAATTAAAAACATCTTGAAGGCGGGTTGGTGGCTCAACTCCAAGTAACAAATGTTGATTAGGAAAAAGTAAATCAGCATCCCAGATCAGTACCTTCATTCCTCTACTTGCAAGCATAAAGCCAAGATTAGCTGTTATTATACTTTTCCCGACTCCACCTTTCCCGCTGCAAATCGTTATTATATAAGGATTATTTGATGCTTCTGTTTCTAACATAATTCTAACAAGATTGTTAAAAATCTTCTTTATTATTAAATATCATTGAATTTATTAAATCTTTGGTCGCCGGCTCTATATCGTCTGGTATCCTTTGTCCACTGGTTATATAACATATTGGAATTTTCACATTATTCAAATTTTCAAAAAAAGAACCAAATTGCTCTACTTCATCGCTTTTGGTTAGGATTAGACCAGTTGGCTCAAGAACACCGAAATTTTTTATAGAAGAGTTTATTACGCTATTACGATTTGTTATACTTAAAACCAAATAAGTTTCATCAACCTTGATTTCGCTAAACAGTTCCTTTATTTCTTTGATTTTTCCAGTATTCAAATTGCTTGCACCGAAAGTATCAATAAAAATTTGAGTATTTGGATTTTCTTTTTCAACAGAAGTTTTTAATTCTTCTGCTGTGTAAACGCTTTTAAACGGGATATTTGCAATTGAGCATAGCGTTTGCAATTGTTCACTTCCACCTATTTTGTAAATATCGGCTGAATAAACAGATACATCTGTTTCAAAAATCAATTTGCTAACAATAGCCAGTTTGATTAAAGCAGTTGTCTTTCCGCATCCCGTTGAACCAATAAAGTTAATGATTCGGTTTTTATTTTTTCCTAAATTCAGATTTAAAAAAACTTTATCTAAAATTAACCTTTTTGTTAATTCAAATCCATTGTGATAATCGGTTATACCCTTTTCAATACATTTTCCGATTAATGAGTTAACGTAATAATCAGAAAATCCGATTTCAATGAGTTTCTTGTATATATTTCCTAAATCGTTTCCTATTATATTTTTTATTGGATATTTAGCATTTTCAAAAGATTTCTGTAAGCTATCTTTCAAGTCAATAATTTCGTATTGTATTTGATTTGCAATTAAAAGAAAATCATCTGAAGTTTCTTTTGGCTCCGAATTACGTGCAGCTAATTCTTTTTGTTTCAGTAAAATGCTTTTCTGAGGTGAATTACTAGGAGTTTCATCAATAGCTGCAACAATTTCTACAAATTCCTGAGAACTTCCCGGTTTCTTTACATTCCTTGAAGACAAAATCACTGCGTCATCGCCAAGTTCCTTGAGTACTAATGCCTTGCCTTCCTGTAGTGTTGTAGCTATAAATTTTTTTATTTTCATCTTGTTCTTAAATTATATTAAAAACACTTTTAAATAAATGTATAAAAAGTATGCCAAGTTTGAATATTTAGCTATAATTTTATCTATTCGCTATCGGCTGTTAGCAGTCGGCAGTCAGCTATCGGCTGTCGGAAAGAGTTTCTGGTTTTATTGAAAAGGAAAAGCCATACTATCAACAAGTTGATAGTACGACTGCGATTCTTAAAAGACAGATGTCCTACATCTTCGAGATGTAGGACATCTTTATATTTATCACAATATAGCCAATTTACAATTAATAATTTACAATTAACAATTATTTGAGATTCCTCACTTCTCATAGCGAAATGACAAAATAGTAAGTCATTAATTTATTGTTATAGTAATCATTCCTTTAAATTACTAATTACTAATGACTAATGACTAATGACAAAAAATATACTATTAGCCGATAGCCGATAGCCGATAGCCGACAGCCGATAGCTATTTAACAATCACGAATTTTTGCACTGAGCTACCTTTTCCAGTATTTAAAACGCAATAATATATTCCAGATTGAAACTGCTTAGTATCAATATTAAAATTAATATTTCCTTCTAATTTGCTTTCATAAACAATTTCGCCAATACTGTTTAAAATTTTCAAATTTGTAACCTGTTCAAATATTTGATTGTATTTAATTGTTATAAAATCATTAGCTGGATTTGGAGAAATTGTAAATTGCGGATTTTCAATAATATTATTTTCGACTGATGAAAATTCAGCATCTTTAATCAGTTCAATTTCAGATTCTATAAATTGTAAAAAATTCGTAGAATTATGGTTAGAAAAAACAGCATACCATTTTCCTGCATTTGGAAGTGTAATTTTTACATCGCCACCTTCAGTAAGTTGCTCAAATGAGTATGCAGTAAATTCAATTTTACTTTTGAAATTTTCAAAATTAGCACTATCGCAAAGGAAAAAGGAGATTTCACCTTTGTTTTCTTCATTCCATTTGTAAAATCTACTTCTTTGACCGTCTCTGTTATTTGCTGCAGTAAGAATATCCTGCACATTCCATCTTAAATGAATACCGTAATCAGCAGTTTCAGGTGGGGTTAAATTTTCTGGTCCTAAATATTGAATTTTTATATTAGAATAAGGAATAATGACATTGTAAGTTGAATTAGCAGTAGTTTGAGAGCTTGTTAAATAAAATGCTTTTGTAGAATCTAAAGGTGCCCAGCCATATTTAGGGTGGTAAATCTGAACTAAATATATCTTTTTTTCACCTGCTTTAAACTTTGCATTACCATTAAAATCTGTCCAAATTGTGCCTGCTTGGGCAGGATTTGTGCTGTATGCGCTTGGTCCAGCGTAAATAATCAGTTTTGCTCCTTCAATAAGATTGCCGAGTGTATCAGTAACACTTACATTGAAATTGCAAGTATTTGCATAATTTTCTATAAAATTTATCGGAAAGCCGTCTGGACGGAAACCTTCAACTAAAGCATCATCCCAGCCATAGCTACCTCCTTCTATCATATTGGTTATTCCATAAGCATCGTTGCCTTTCGGAGCTAAGCCACCGCGGAAAAATTCGTAATGATTCCAGCCCTCATCGTAAATAGCACCAAAGACGTGGTCCATACTCCAGGTCCCGAGATAAATAATAGGAATAAGGGCTGTTCTGCAAGCTGCTGCAGTTAAGAAAGCATCTTCATTACACATTCCATTATGCTTCATTAAAATCTGATTCGGCTGAAAACTACGTGGAAGAGTAACGTCAACTGGTAAAGCACGAGATGCCCAATTACCAATGATGTCTAAAGCGTGGTTTGTTGGTAAAAAAGGTCTTCCAAAAGGAAAATATGTTTTATTCCTGTCCCAAAGAATTTTCGGCTGCTTCATCATTTCACCAAATCTTTGAATTGTATCTACCGTTCCTTTAGATGTTGTAATATTTACGTGTTGATAGTTATAATTTGCGTCGGGATTGCTCCAAATGTAGTGTCTCCAATCGTAACCATAAGTCCTTTGTTCCTGGCTGCTAGCGTTATCTTTAACATAAACACCTTCCTGGTCTAATTTAGGATGAACAATGTAGAAGTAGTAAATTTCCTTCGGTATTTCAGACCAAATAGTATCGTTTTGCTCAGGGTCAAAAATGCGGTATTTAGTTGTTGTGTAATAATCCCTTGCTTCAAAAGAGCCATATTCAACTTTATCAACATATTGGAGGGAATCATCAACATTGTAAATCATCTCAGCATTTCTCAAAATCATTTCCTTATCGCTTAAAAATCTTGAATCTGTTAGTGATTGAAAAGACAAATAAGCAATGACAAATGCAACTTCATCTTTTTGTTCTATTGGAGCATCAAGAATTAATTGGGCAAAATCATCATCTAAACTCTTTGTTGTAAGCAATCTGAATTTATACTCCAATTGATTTTCAAGCCAAAGCGGAACGATTTGCAAAGCGTTTAAAGCGGTTTCAGATAATGAAAATGACGGCTGTAGATATTCAACTGATTCATCACGAGTATCAAGAACATAAGCAGAATACTCCCCATTTTGCAATAATGTTTTTTTGTTCATTGTTTTTAAAACATCATTTTTTTGCAAATAATTATGATACTCTATCTTGTTATCAAGAAAGACCGGCTTGATATATTTTGGCTGAATATTTTGATTTGGTATAGGAATTGCATGAATTATTTTTTCCTCCTGATTTATAGAAGCAGTTCCTTTTTGTTCAGTTTTTTCAATATTTATAACTGGCTGTGAAATTGCAAAATAATTAAAAATAAAAAAACTGATTAGTATTAAGTAAAGATTTTTCTTTTTCATTTTGTCCTCCTTTTATGAATTACTTTTTAATCAATTAATAAACTGATTAAAGCTAATCTTATAAAAATACAATTTTTACTAATAATTCCAAAATTAAAAAAGGAAAAAGTTTTACAATTTTAAAACTCCAGACTTTTAGCAATATCAGAATATTTTTCCTTTATTAATTTCCAATATCAGAAAAATTGACCCACATAACGAAAATAAAGGAGTTAGGAGATTTGTTTCGTAAAGAGCAATTGCGCAAATTACCCAGAAAGGTGTCATTTCGCCTCACTATAAAGCAAGTGATTCATTTAAATGGAGATGACAAAATGTGTCATTCTGATGGATGTCAGAATCTATCTTAAAAATAGTTTTTAATGGTCATTAGTCATTTGTTATTAGTCATTAGTATTTTTACTTACAACGAATTACCAATGACTAA
>DAIOVK010000094.1:0-8688 GCA_036759045.1 Kapaibacterium sp. (SeqCode)
GAGGTTGTAAGGGATTTATCTATGATGGCGATGAAAATTATCATTTTCCGAACTGTCATATGGGGAATATGGGAATTGGCGATGGAACGAGAATATGCGATACAAGTGATGTTTTTTCTAACTGGGTTGGCTCTGATTATATAGATTCTATTAATAATACTTGGAATGCATTTAATTATGCAAAACTTGATACACTTGCAAAGAGAATGGGAATTTCAAGGAATAAAGTTTACATAGGCACACGTTCTATAAGAACAGAGTTATTCAATTTCCATTCAAAAATCAGGCGTGCAGACGAAGAATTAATGAAACTCCGCCTTGTAGCATCATATTCAAAGGGCTTTCGAGTGCAGCAAAATCACCACCCAGACTACCCAGACGACAGTACTTTCAGAAGATTTCTTGCTTGGGATACTACTAGGAATAGATTAGATACGACGCAGTTTAAAAGCTGGCCTTATCGAAGATATTATAAAGTTCCAGGAAATCCAGACCCAGATGTTCATATACCTGTATACGAATCGTGGGATTCCACTTTCATAGATTTTACTTTGCTAAAAAATGTAGATTCTTCAATAAATGATTTAGCTTTTATAGGAATTCAGAATCGCCGTACAGACCCGCTTATAGCTGTACGATATTCAGATTCAATCTATGTCGGAACAGATTCAGCAAGATTAGCAACCCTTTATCGTTTTTCTTTTTACTCAACAGCGGAATTTGAGGATAGCTGCGATGCAATAAAGAACCCTAATTCATATCAAGATTTTCGTTATAAATGGTTCAGCCGCGCTGGCTGCCGTACTGTTACACTCCCATTCAATTATGTAAATACATCAAATCCAGATGAATACGCACTTTTGCGAATAACGGAACTGGGTGCAGATTCCACTTTTGATTCTACTTGGAGCTACAGCAGGAAAATGGCATATTGGCGTAAAATTGATACTGTAATTGGACAGGACCGGTCAATTACGTTTAATATGCTTCCGGGTGAAGGCAAGATTTTTAGAATACGTGTGCTACATCAAGATACTACCGTAACGGGAAGTCTTTTGTGCAGTAACCAATCAAAACTCGTGAGCTATCCTTTGATTAGACCGGACGGCACAGAAAGCGATTCAATTCGTTATCACCTTGTTTACCATAAGCAAATTACTTTTCCAGACAATTTTAGTGGAAATGCAGTTTTTTACCGCAGAAGCAAAATTGTCAGCAAAGATTGTATGGAAGAAAACATCGTTTGGGAATCGGCTGTTTTAGTCTCAGACAATATTAATGATATTCAAAATCCCTACATTTCCTGCGATTATCCATCAATAGTGGTTAGAAAAGATATAGATACTTTAAAAGCTTACATTGTTTATTCCTGTTCTAACAATGGAAATGATGGAATGATAGTTGAGACCATACTTTCAGTAAACGATAACATTGTATTAGATAAAAGAGGCAACAAATTAGCAGATTATAGTGGTAGTGACCGGGCAGAATGGGGAAATCCAGTAGTGAATGCGTCTGGAAATGGCAATTATTATGCATGGTCAGACGAAGCAGCTGGAATAGTAGCAGCTTGGAAAGCTCCCAATGAAACTTCATTTCAGGCAAACAATAAAATCAATTTCAAATACAGCGATTATCCTGTAACCAGAGCCCCACAGCAGCATCCTTCTTTAAATGTCTATTCACATTTAGACAGCTTGGAAGACAATTGTGCTTTAGTCTGGCAAGAATACATACCAACTGATTCCAAAAGTAGAATACTTTATACACGTTTAAGACACAATGGGAACAGCTTGTACAAATATTTAAGCCCAGTGTTTTTAAATGACCCTATTGTTTATGGAATCAAGGATAATATGGCAATGCTTGACAGCTCAAACTCGTTGAAATATAGGTATCCAGTTATAAACAGAGGTTTAGGCCTTTATCGGGTTTCACCGCCAAGTAATTCTGCACGAAGACGTTACGATTTAGTATATTGGGAAACAAATAATGGACTTTTTGAGCCCTTAAATAATTATTTAATAAATGTATTAGTTTGGAATCAGGATACAAGCAATGTTCCGATACAATGGTCTGTTTCTTGGTGTAACTATATCAAGTCATATTATAAGTGTATAGGTTTACCTAATATTTCACAATTTCTAGACGCAGGTTTATTTATGAGTCCTTATTATACTTCTCTAAATTTTATATATTATGATTCATTTTTAAATTCTTTAGTTGGTCATTTTAAATATGATTCTTATAATACTCATTCATTTGTAACAACTCAAACCTCTCCCGACCCAGATTATATTGATTGGACAGATGCAAATGAATTGTGGGTTAAGCGAGTTGATTCTGGAACTCTACCCCATTTATCAAAGAATAAACAACCATTAGGTGAAATGTGGAACAATCGCCGTGTTTATCAACAAAATACAAGTTATTGGAGTAATATAATCACCTCTGCTAAATACTTCTACAAAGGTCAAAGTGATGAAATGCTTGCAGATTGGTATATTGGTTTTGAAACTGCCGATTCAAGCAAAAAATCATTTCTCTTCGGCGCCCCGGAATTAGACGAGCAGCGATTTAGCTTAAAACTTCCTTTTGAAAAAGTTGTAAGCGATGAAGGTTACATTTCTTTCGTTGAAACCTCAAGCGACACAATTGCTTCAAGCTGGTTTTCCATAGAAGACGCAAAAGAGTTAGCACTGAAGCTAAAAGGCAGCAATAATGCAAACAGCAAAGTTTATATTCAAAACAAAGAAACAGAGCGAACATTGAGATTGAATTTACCCAACGGTTTGAAAGAAAATAAAGGCGCCAAAGCAAAATACAATTTAATAAATGGTTTGGGAAATGAATTTAGATTATTGTTTGTAAAAAATGATGATGAAATGCACTACACAGAAGAACTTTGGATTGAAGGACTGCCAATAGAAGAAAAACCCGCTGGCTCATTCAAAGAAAGCGATGGCATTGAAAATGTTGATTTAATCCAAATAGTAAACCGTTACTTCAGCGATAATGACATATCAATTTTTCCGAATCCCGCATCAGAAGTACTTTATTTGCAAGCAAACGTTCCCTTTGAAGAAGCAAACCTAACGGTAACAAACTTGCTTGGAACTAAAGTAATTCAACAGCAAATAAATCTCAGCAGCAGCCCAGAATTAAAATTAGACATCTCATTTCTTTTGCCGGGAATTTATTACGTAAACATTAGCGATGGATTAAGCAGCATAAGTGGTAAGTTTTTGAAGAGGTAATTTCGACAAGCTCAATTACCAGTGACTTAATAACCGACAGCTGCCAGCCGAAGCTGACAGCTAACAGCAGTCAGAAATAAAATTATTTTGCTTCTTTCTTTCTTATTTTCATTTCTACTTTATCTTTAGGAGCAGAACCATCTTTAGGAACATTTACAATTTTATCAACAACTTCCAAACCGGTAACTACGCCGCCATAGACAGTGTATTGGTTATCAAGATGTGGAGCATCTGCAACGCAGATAAAGAATTGTGATGTAGCGCTATTTGGGTCTGGAGTGCGGGCAGCCGAAAGAATACCTCTCTTATGAGGAGTTGGATTAAATTCTGCTGGTACTTTCGTTTGCGAAGGGTCGCCTTGACCCCAAGTGTCTTTTGGTTTGTTCTTTGAATTTGGGTCGCCACCTTGAATCATAAAGCCGGGTATTACTCTGTGGAAGGCAGTTCCATCATAATATTTTATTGCGACTAAACTATCGAAATTATGGCAGTGTTTTGGAGCTAAATCCGGATAAAGTTCAACAACAATATCTCCTAATGAATTTCCGCCCTGGCTTACAGAAATGATATACTCTGGATTCATTTTCTTTCCTTTTTTTGTTTCTTGTTTTGATTTTTGACTTAATAAATCGTTATTTGTTACTCCTATTAAAATTGCAACGAAAGTAAAAATTGCAATCATTCGATATGCTTTTAACATTTTAATCCTCAAAAATTGTTTTAAAAATTTATTAATTAAACTTTTCTATTGACTTATTTTAGCTTTTTTTATTTTGATATAATTTATTTTTATTGGCTTTAACGGGATTCCGTCAGAATAACCGCGGTCGCTTGGCTCTACCTGAACAGCAGAAATATTTTCAACTACATCTATTCCACCAATAACTTTTCCAAAAATTGTCCATTCGTTATCTAAATTGATTGCCTCGTCTAAACAAATAAAGAACTGGCTTGTATTGGTGTTTTGTCCACGATTAGCCATTGCAACAGTACCTTTAATGTATCCTAATTTATAGCTTGGAGTATTAGGGTTTAGCTCGTCTTCAAATTCTTTTCCGAAATAGCTTTTTCCACCAAGTCCCCATTCCTTCTTTTTTTTAATATTTTTTGTATTTGGGTCTCCTGCCTGAATCAGAAAATTTCGTGCAACTCTGTGAAATAGTATTCCATTATAATATCCCTGCCGAGCAAGCCCAATAAAATTATTCACAGTTTTTGGGGCATCTTGACCGTAAAGAGCAATAACAAATGTACCCATATTAGTTGCTAGTGAAGCATAATGTGTAATGAAAGAGGTATCAGCAGGGATACTGCGAGGAGTATTTTGGAGTGCTAAATGATCATCTTTTTTTTCCTGAGTTGGAGAGTTGGAGCCACTATTTTCCTGAATTGAATCATCTTGCTTTTTACTGTTGCAAGCAAAAAACAAGATGATTAAGAATAAACATATTAGTTGTCTTATATTCATATTTCACAATCAACTCACAATCTTGAAACAGAAATAAGCCGTTCATTTTCATCTTTTGGGTTGAAATCAATTTGGACGATATAGCTTTCAGCCGGTAAATCGCCATTTGCTTTTTCTGCCCATTCGATTAATTTAATGGAATTATTGGAATAAACACATTCCTTAAATCCGATTTCGTCAAGTTCAGGAAGTTTCTTTATTCTATATAAATCAATATGGTAAATAATGACATCTTCGCCATCAATTTGTCCATTGTATTGATTCATTATATTAAAAGTAGGACTAACCACGATTTCTTCAACTTCAAAAAAATCGCAAATACCTTTAATAAATTGAGTCTTTCCGGTACCCAAGGTGCCAAAAAATGCAACAGTATCGCCCGGCTTCAGCTTTTTTGCAAAACTGTAGCCAAGTTCAACAGTTTGATTTTCATTGTTCGATATAAATGTTTCTTTTTCCATTTACAAATATAGAAAAAAAATCATTAATAAAAATTAATTATCTTGGTTTCAAAGTAACAACCGGAATAATCATTTCTTCCATAGAAATACCTCCGTGCTGGAAGCTGTCGCGGTAACGCTGGACGAAATAATGATAGTCCGTTGGATAAACAAAATAATAATCTTCTTTAGCAATTATATTATTAACAGTAATACCGAGATTTGGTAATTTGAAATAAGCAGGGTCTGGGATTTGCATTGCATGACGGCTATCAGCTTTTACATTTTTTCCAAATTTGTATCTTAAGCAGGTAGTTGTTTCCTTATCGCCAAGGACTTTAACACCCCGTAAGCAACGCACTGAGCCGTGGTCTGTTGTTATAACGATTTGAACATCTTTCACATTCGCTAAAGCGCGAAGCATACCAAAGAAACTTGAGTGCTGAAACCAGGATTGTGTTAAACTGCGATAAGCCGCTTCGTCCGGTGCTATTTCCTTTAATATTGCGTAATCGGAGCGGGAGTGGGCTATCATATCAACCGCATTAAGCACTATTGAAGTAAGATGATTTTTTGCAAACTTCATTATATCTGCTTCAATTTTTTTCCCGAATTCTGTTTCGTGAATTTTAATGTATTGATGATTAGCTTTTAGTTTTATATTTCTTCTTTTTAGCTGCTCATCCATCAATTCTTTTTCATAAGCATTTAATTTATGGTCTTCAGAATTTAATTCTTTTGACCACCATTGAGGATAATACTTTTGAATATCTATAGGAAAAAGCCCGCTAAATATTGAATTTCTGGCATAAGGAGTTGCTGTTGGCAAAATTGAGCAGTAATAATCTCGTTTGAAGGAATAAAACGGAGCAAGCAGTTTTTCCATAATTAGCCACTGGTCTGCCCGCATACAATCCACAACGAAAAAGAAAGTCGGTTTATCGTTTTTTAAAAGAGGTAGTAAATACTTTTCTACTACCTGAGGCGAAAGGACTGGATGGACAGAATCATCTGGAAAAGCATTGAGCCAATCTTTATAGTTATTTTCTATAAACTTGGAAAATTCTGAATTACATTCACGCCATTGATTTTGTAATGTTTCGTAAAATCCTAAATCAGGGTATCTGTCGAGTTCTATTGACCAGTTAACTAATTTCAAATATAATTCTTTCCAGTCGTTCCATTCCAATGGTTCATATAGCTTTTGAGAAATTTCATTGAAACCCTTAAAGTAATCTTGAGTTAGCTTGTCTTGCTCTATTGTTTTTGTCTCCAAGAATTTTTTGCAGGCAGCTAAAATCTGTGCTGGATTTACTGGTTTTGTTAAGTAATCATCAATTTTTTTACCAATTGCTTCATCCATCAAGCTTTCAGCTTCGTTTTTTGTAGCCATTACAACTGGAGTAGAAGGGTCAATATCTTTAAGTATTGGCAGAGTTTCAATTCCACTCATTCCAACCATCATTTCATCAAGGAAAATCAAATCAAAATGCTTTTTCCTTACAAGTTCAATAGCATCTTCGCCATTCATTGCGGTATCTACAACATATCCACGCTGCTGCAATAAAAGGATATGGGGGCGCAGTAATTCTATCTCGTCATCAATCCATAGAATTTTGCCTTTGACATCACTCATTTACGCTTCCTTTTTCTGTTTAAATAAAAATATGACGTTTTTATTTCTGTTTAATTTTCTTTTTATTGTATATTTGCATTGTTAATATTTATTTATTAAAATATTATGTCGAAATTTGAAAAAACAAATATTGAAATAATTAAAAATGGCAAGGAAGCTAAGATTTCTTTAATTGGAACTTTTACTCTTCAAGATGCTCCTTTTTATAAGGATTTTAAAACATATTTCAAACAAATAGAAAATGTAAGCTCTGTTTTACTTGATTTTTCTAATGTCAAAGAATATGATTCTTTTCTTGCTGCTATTTATTTAAAATTTGCTGAATTTTGCATAAAAAAAACAATTCAACTAAATAGAATAAATCAAACTGAAGAAATTCAGAATATGATTGATATTCTTACAAATGGTTTAACCGACCAAAAAAATGATGAATTAGAAAACAAAGAATCTCAATTCAAGAGTTTTATTGAAGACATAGGGAAAAGAACAAAGGTAGTTTTAGAAGACAGCTACCATTTTGTAGAGTTTTTTGGCGATTTAATTATTAAATTTTTATCAATTATTATTTTTCCACTGCAAGTCAGATGGAAAGATTTCCCATATCATTTTATTCGTGCTGGAGCAGCTGCCCTTCCAATCGTTATACTAATAATATTTTTAATCGGACTTATTACCGGCTATCAGGGTGCAGTTCAACTTAAGCAATTTGGAGCCGACATTTACATTGCAAATTTAATAGGTATTTCAATTACACGCGAACTTGCACCACTAATGACAGCGATACTTGTTGCAGGACGTTCCGGTTCTGCTTTTGCAGCTGAAATTGGAACTATGAAGGTATCTGAAGAAATAGATGCTTTGCGTTCAATGGGATTTAATATAACGAATTTCCTTGTTATGCCAAGGGTCCTTGGGGTTTTACTTGCAATGCCGATATTAACAATAATTGCTGACATCGCTGGAGTGCTTGGTGGGCTTATCGCTGCTATTTCAATTTTAGATGTAACAATTTCAGGTTATTTAAATCAGTTGCAAATCGCAGTTGGTATAAGTGATATATTAACAGGAATTATTAAAAGTTTAATATTTGGTTTTGGGATTGCTGCAGTTGGTTGTTTTAGAGGTATGCAGGTAAAAGGCGGAGCTGAAAGTGTTGGTAAATTTACCACTGCATCAGTTGTTACAGGGATTTTCTTAATTATTCTTTTCGATTCTATTTTTACTTTTGTTTTTCAAGCATTAGGAATTTAATTTATGAATAAAGAGAGTTTTTTTACATTAACTCCCGAAAGGGTAAAATATGACCAGTTCTGGATAGATATCCGGCAGCGTAATCGTTGGTTAATACTACTTCGATATGGAGCAGTTGTGATGCTAATTTCTATGTGTTTATTTATTGATGCTATTGAAAGTTTTTTTCCAAAAATTGATTTTTATGAATTACCATTATGGCTCATTTCTTTTGCAATATTGATATACAATATAATTTTTCATAAAATTTGGATCGCTGCACCTAATATAAAATTAAAAAATTTGAAGCTACATAGTTTACATTTTTCTTTGTTCCAGATATGTTTCGATTTCTGTGCCTTGATTTTTTTAATATATTTTACGGGTGGAGTGGAATCGCCTATAAATGCTTTTCTGATTTTCCATATTATTATTGGCAGTTTATTGCTTCCCGGAACTGTAATTGGATTAATACTGGCTGTTGTAATTATAGTACAGGCAAGTTTATCAATATTAAGCTATTATGATTATATTCCTCAATTTTCAATAATTGGTTTGCTGCCAGAAACACTCTATGATAATATCTCATATATTTTAATTTTTTATTTATTTTTAACTCTTACACTTTCAATTTGTATTTATCTTACAAATTCAATA